>DUCD01000206.1 GCA_012959985.1 Verrucomicrobiales bacterium
GCAAACTTCCACTTCGATTAGGAACCGCCAAGACAGAGTTTGGGCACTTGGGGGTGGCTTCCGGGTTATTGTCTGTGACAAAGGCCGCTTTGTGCCTTTTCAAGAATCGTTTGCCGGGGCAGCCATGTGAGGGAACATTGCTTAAGTCATTGAAGGAAGATGATCGCTTTTGTTTTCCGGAACACCCCCAATGTTGGTTGAAAAACCAGGATCAAGGAAAAAAACGGGCCGCGGTGAATGCGATCGGGGCCGGGGGGAGTTTTGCTCACGTCATCCTGGAGAGTGTCGATCAACCCTCTGCTTCTACCGGAGTTGGCGAAGAACTCCTGTCTGCGGATACCCTGCCGGCGAGGTTGATTGTAGTAGAGGCAATGGACAGAGTCGGTCTTCTCGGGAAATTACATTCGATCCAGAAAGATTTGATCCAACTGAAGAATCCTGACTTTATTCAGAGTTTGCGATTGGGTACAAATGTTGAACCGAAATGTCGACTGGCGATTGTAGTGGAAGAGGAAGGAAGAACTCATGACCTGCTGGGACAAGCCATCAAGTTGGTATCGCAAAGCGAGCCGAATCATTCCAATGCGGATTCGACTGACTTGTTTTATTCCGAAAAAGGATTGAGCCATTCCGGAGGCATAGGCTTTGTATTTCCCGGCTCAGGAAACCATTTCATGGGCATGGGAAGGGAGTTGGCATTGTTTCACCCTGATGTCCTTGAAAAGCAGGAAAAACAAACCCATGTAATCGCTTCTCAATGGCTGCCGGATTGGTTCTGGGATTTTAATCCTTCAAGACATCTGGATGACCATCCTGAAGTTTTGATTTTCGGTCAAGTCACTTTAGGTACCTTGGTGACGGATGTGTTGGAAGATTATGGGATTCGTCCTTCAGCTGCGATTGGTTACAGCCTTGGTGAGACCGCTGCATTGTTCTCAACACGCGCGTGGACTGAACGGGATGAAATGGTCCAGAGAGTTAGAGAGTCTTCCTTATTCACTAAAGACTTGGCTGGCCCATGCCTGGCGGCCAAGCGGAAATGGAATTTGGACGAAGATCAGTCTGTTGAATGGATGGTGGGGGTGGTTAACCGAAATCGCCTCGAAGTCGAGAAAGCCATTGAAGCTTTTTCTAAAGTATACTTGCTGATCGTTAATTCGCCTGAAGAGTGTGTCATTGGGGGAGATCGTTGCGAAGTTGAGAAGCTAGTCCGCAATCTTCAGGCAGGGTGGGTGCCCGTTCCCGGTGTCCCTACGGTTCATTGTGATGTAGTCGAATCAGTGGAAGTAAAGTATCGGGAACTGCATAGGCTGAAGATAAATGTTCCCGAAGGTATTCGATTTTACAGTGGGGCTTGGGGGGAGAGTTATGATTTGACAAGTGAACGGGCTGTCGACTCGATCACTGCTCAGGCCTTGCACGGATTGAATTTTCAGAAAACGATTCTCTCAGCCTATGAAGACGGTGTGAGATTCTTTGTGGAAATGGGCCCGGGTAATTCATGTAGCCGGATGATCCGAACCATTCTCAAGGACAAGGATTTTGCAACGCGGCCCATTGTTGTAGAAAACCAAAGTGAGGTTCTCAATCTCATTCGGTTGGTCGCGCACCTTCATGTGGAAGGTTTTTCGATCGATTTCTCCTCGTCCTCTCTTAAGGAACTGACGGGGTGGGCTTCTGCATTCCAATCCAAAACTACCCCGGTTGACAATCAACGGATCCTCGTACCATTGGGGCGATCCGAGTTTCGAAGGATTCCATTGCCGGAACCTCTTGAGCCTAAAAATGAACGACGCACAAAAACTCCATCTACATTGAATTCCAACCCATCAATGGCCGCAATCGAAATTGACGGCCTTCATTCTTCGCCACCGTCTGAGTTTCAGGATTCCCCTTTAATTGCACAAATGGATCAAACGCTGGAGGCCGGCGCAGCAGCGCATCAAGCCTTCCTGGAGTTTTGCGACCGTATGACTCGGTTGATTACTCAAAGCGCACAGATACCGACTGGTTTTCGACTGGGATCGCAACCTGAAGGGGGAGAAAACCAGATTCTGGAGGAACCTGGGGCACCTGCCGAACCGGGACATTCTGGTTTAAGGCGTCGTGTCGTTCCGGAAGTGTTGTTTGACCGAGAGCAATGTATGGCCATTGCCATTGGAAGCATCGCAAAGGTCCTGGGTGATAAATTTGCAGAAGTAGATGGATATCCTACTCGAGTTCGTCTCCCGGACGAACCCCTTATGCTGGTGGATCGTATCCTTTCGGTTGAGGGTGAACCCTGTTCCATGAAAACCGGGAGGGTAGTTACCGAACATGATGTGCTTCCTGACGGATGGTATCTGGATGGTGGACGAATTCCTACCTGTATCGCAGTCGAAGCTGGTCAGGCTGATTTGTTTCTATCCGGATTTCTAGGTATTGACTTTCAAACGAAAGGTTTGGCGGTCTACCGTTTGCTGGATGCCGATGTGACCTTTCATGATTCTCTACCGGGACCGAATTCAGTCATCCACTATGATATTCATATCGATGAATTCTTTCGCCAGGGAAATACTTGGCTTTTTCGATTTAATTTTGAGAGCACAGTGGATGGAAAACCTTTGCTTTCCATGGAAAAGGGGTGTGCCGGATTCTTTACTGAACAGGAATTAGACGGGGGTAAAGGAATTGTTCATACCGAGTTGGATCTTCGGGAGATACCGGGGATCCGACAGGAACCCTGGGTGGAATTGGTTCCGATGGTGAAAGAATCCTATACCGATTCGCAATTAAACCAATTACGTGAGGGCAACCTTTCAGGATGTTTTGGTAATAGGTTCAGCCAGCTTTCGCTCCGTCGTCCTTTCACTATTCCTGGAGGTCGGATGCACTTAGTGGATCGAGTTCTTGAAGTGGACCCTTCCGGAGGAAGATTCGGGATGGGGTTAATACGTGCTGAAGCGGACATTCACCCGGATGATTGGTTCTTAACCTGTCATTTTGTGGATGATCGTGTCATGCCAGGTACGTTAATGTATGAATGTTGCCTGCACACATTGCGGATCTTTTTGATTCGCATGGGGTGGGTAGGGGAATCGGGCCAGATTGTAGTGGAACCGGTTCCTGGTGTCTGTAGTGGGTTGAAATGCCGTGGACAGGTCCTCGAGTCGACGAAAAAAGTTCTCTATGAAATCGTCATCAAGGAACTGGGTTATGGCCCCGAGCCGTACGCCATTGTTGATGCCTTGATGTATGCTGATGGAAAGGCGATTGTCGAAATTTCCAATATGTCCGCACGGTTCAGCGGAACGAATTTAGAAACACTTACAGGTTTATGGGCAGCTGTTTCAGATGTCCCCGAAGAAAACCAAACGGAGGTGTTGAAACGTCCACCTTTGTTTGATACCGACCGAATTCTGGCCTTTGCAATCGGTAAGCCATCGGTGGCATTCGGTAAGCCATACGAAAAATTCGATAAGGATAGAAAGATCGCCCGATTACCGGGGCCTCCTTATCAGTTTCTGGATCGGGTTGTTGAAATTGACGCGGAACCTTGGCAGATGAAAGCGGGAGGAGTGATCACTGCGGAATACGATGTGCCTCCTGACGCATGGTATTTTTCTGAGAATCAGCAGGGAGACATGCCGTTTTCAATACTGCTGGAAATGGCCCTGCAGCCGTGCGGCTGGCTGGCCGCCTATATAGGATCTGCATTAACGAGCGAAACAGATATCTGTTTCCGGAATCTGGGCGGCAAGGGAGTCCTCATGCAAGCTGTTTTTCCTGATTGCGGGATCCTTGAAACTACTGTGAAGATTACGAATGTTTCACATTCGGGAGGCATGATTATTCAACATTACGATTTAAAAGTGCGCAACTCCCGGGGGGGAGTCTACCAAGGCAATACCTACTTTGGTTTCTTTTCCAAAGCCGCTCTGAAAGACCAGGTAGGTATCCGTGACGCGCCTCTTCATGTCTTATCAGACACCGAGAAGGAAGGTTCGGAACAGTTTTCCTTTCCACAGGATGCAACTTATCCAGTATCCCGTATGCGAATGGTGGATACCATCGATGCCTTTGTAGAAAACGGAGGTCCGCACGGGCTGGGTTATATTCGAGGTCTCAAAGCTGTGGATCCCGAAGAATGGTTTTTCAAGGCTCATTTCTATCAGGATCCTGTGTGTCCCGGTTCCCTGGGGCTTGAATCCTTTCTTCAGTTGTTGAAGGTGTTTGTCAGACGAAAATGGACTGTTGGAGAATCAGACCGAATTGAAACGATCGCGGTAGACCTGGATCACGAATGGAATTACCGTGGGCAGATCATTCCGCAGGATCATCAAGTTACCGTTGAAGCCTACATTACAGAAATCAACGAAGAGACTCGAACGATCAAGGCTGATGGCTTCCTGACCGTAGATGGAAGAGTTATCTATGGCATGAAGAATTTTTCAGCAGCCCTTCGTAAGGGGAAATCAGATTAATGAAATACTCCCGAGTCCATATTGCTGCGATTACATATGAGTTGGCACCGGTTGTTGTCACTTCAGAGGAATTAGAGGATCGGCTTGAATCGGTCTATCAAAAGCTGAACATCTCTCCGGGACAGTTGGAATACCTGACGGGAATCAGTGAGCGCAGGTGGTGGCAGAAGAAAACTCCCTTAGCTGATGGAGCCATTTCTGCCGCCCAAAAAGCATTGGATTCAACGGGCATCGATGGACAAGATATTCAAGCCTTGATTTACACCGGGGTTTGTCGTGAGAATTTTGAACCTGCAACGGCGTGTCGCATAGGAAATGCGATCGGGGTTCATCCGGCGGCCGCTGTTTATGACATCAGTAATGCCTGTTTGGGAGTTCTCAATGGAATACTTGATCTGGCCAATCGGATTGAGTTGGGGCAGATTAAAGCGGGTCTTGTTGTCTCTTGTGAATCAGCCCGGGAGATTAACGAACTGACCCTTCGTGAATTGTCGGACGATCCCAGCGTGGAACGGTTTACGGAAGCCCTGGCCACCTTTACCGGAGGGTCTGGTGCTGTGGCCGTGCTTCTGACGGATGGAAGTACCGGCAATGAGAAACAACATCGGTTGCTCGGAGGCGGAACTCAGGTCGATCTTCAGCATCATGAATTATGCAAATGGGGCTTGCGCTCCGATGGGGCCAACCGGTTCAGGGAATACATGAAAACGGATTCCGTATCGGTACTGAAGTATGGTGTGCAACTCGGAATACGCACATGGGATTCTATGTTGAAGGAACTGGACTGGACGGATTCCACGGTGGACCGGGTGATCTGCCACCAAGTCGGGTCAGAACATCAATCCTCTATGTTGAAATCACTTAATATTTCCCCCAAGAAAGATTTTGTCACCTATTCTTATTTGGGAAACATGGGTTCGGTGTCTCTGCCGATCACAGCGGCGATTGCTGAAGATAGAGGAGTGTTGTCCTCGGGCGACCACGTGTGTTTTCTTGGAATCGGTAGCGGATTGAACTGTCTGATGCTGGGATTGGAATGGTAAGTTCGGAATTATATCCATTTACAGGGAAATATTATTTCACTCAAGGACAGAAACTCCATTACCTGGATGAGGGACAAGGGGATCCGGTTGTTCTGGTCCACGGTAATCCTACCTGGTCGTTCTATTACCGAAATCTGATTCTGCATCTGAAGGATCAGTATCGTTGTCTCGCACCTGACCACATTGGGTGCGGGTATTCGGACAAGCCGAACGCGAAATCTTATTCTTATCAGTTCAAACAACGTGTCGATGATTTTGAGGCGTGGGTTGAGCATTTGAACTTGTCATCCAAGTTTCATCTGGTTGTCCATGACTGGGGAGGTATGATTGGTATGGCATATGCCGTTCGACACCCAGAGCGGATACACAAGTTGGTCATCATGAATACAGCCGCTTTTCACATTCCGTCAACAAAGGTCTTACCGGTGGAGTTGAAACTGGCTCGACTCCCGGTGATTGGTGATATTCTAGTGAGGGGGTTTAATGCCTTTTCGCTTGGCTTGATCGGGCGTTGCGTGGTTAAGAAAAAGCTCAGCAAGGCTGAGAAACGGGGATACCTTGAACCGTATTCATCATGGCGGAAGAGAATTGCAGTACTTCGTTTTGTCCAGGATATCCCCATTCATCCCAGAGATCCGGGATACAACATCATTACTGAAACGCAGGAAAAACTTTCAGTATTGAACCGTCATCCAACAATGATCTGTTGGGGAGATAAGGACTTTGTTTTCGATCACCATTTTCTGAAAGAATGGAAACGCTTACTTCCAGAGGCCGACTTACATCAATTTCCAGATGCCGGACATCTGGTTCTTGAAGATGCGGCGGAAGAGATTCATAATCTGGTTCGTTCCTTTCTGAACTGATCCTGACATAAAAATGGACTCCGGCTTAGTAAATATTGCCGCACATCTACCTCGATTGGCAGAGAAACAACCTTTTCGTCCCGCTGTTGTTTTTCCGGAATTACGGATGCCGAGTGGGAAATACGCCTATTCTCATTATACGTTTCAGCAACTAGACCGGGAAAGCAACCGAATTGCCTCTGGTCTTGAGAAAATTCAGATCGAGAGAGGGGTCAGAACCGTGCTCATGGTGACTCCCAGTTTGGAGTTCTTTGCTCTCACGTTTGCTCTGTTCAAGTTGGGGGCGATCCCGATCCTGATCGATCCGGGAATGGGGCTGAAAAACCTGAAACAGTGTATTGATGAAGCTGAACCTGAAGCCTTTATCGGAGTTCCCAAAGCTCACCTGGCTCGAGTTTTATTGAAATGGGGTCGGAAATCCCTGCAACAATGGGTTACTGTGCACCCGCGTGGATTGTGCTGGGGGCATTCTCTTAAAAAGGTGATGGTGGCAGGTGACCCTGATTCGTTCAGGATGTCCGTTACTCATTCCCAGGACATGGCTGCCATCTTATTTACCAGTGGCAGCACCGGAGTGCCCAAAGGGGCAGTCTACACGCATGGAAATTTTTCTGATCAAGTTGAGAAACTGAGAACACTCTATGATATTCAGCCGGGGGAGATGGATTTACCGACCTTTCCTCTGTTTGCTTTATTTGGACCGGCGATGGGAATGACTGCAGTCATTCCTGATATGGACCCGACCCGTCCCGCAAAGGTGGATCCCTCCACTATTATAGCAATCATCAATGATTTCGGTATCAGCAACATGTTCGGCTCCCCGGCCTTGATCAATCGGGTGAGCCGTTATGGGGAAACCCACAACGTCCAACTGCCCTCCCTGAGAAGGGTTATTTCAGCAGGGGCTCCTGTTCCGGCTAATGTTCTGGAGAGATTCAGCCGGATGTTGTCTCCGGAAGCTCGAATCCACACTCCTTACGGGGCTACGGAATCGCTCCCCGTCTGTTCCATTGAGAGCCGGGAAATCCTTGGAGAGACGCGAGAAATGACGGACAAGGGGAAGGGCGTCTGTATTGGGAAACGCGTCCCTGGGATTGAGGTGAAAGTTATTGGGATTACCAATGAGCCAATTAACAACTGGGATGATTCTCTTTTAATAAAAGCAGGTGAAATCGGTGAGATTGTGGTCAAAGGTGCGAATGTGACTCGATCTTATTTTAGACGCAATGAAGCCACTCGATATGCAAAGATTCCTATAAAGGGAACCGATGAATTTTATCATAGAATGGGGGATGTCGGTTATTTCGATTCGACAGAAAGGTTGTGGTTCTGCGGAAGGAAAACCCATCGAATTGTGTTGAATGAAGAAACCTTGTTTACGATTCCGTGTGAAGCCATATTCAATACACACACAGAAGTTTTCCGATCTGCCTTAGTCGGGGTGTCAAGCAACGGGAATACCATGCCTGTCATCTGCATTGAGCTCGAACCTGCGAAGAGAGAGCAAAAAGATTTCTCCAGAATAAAAAATGAACTGCTGGAAAAGGGAAGCCGGCATGAGCTGACACATCGGATTCAGCATCTACTGTTTCATACGGCCTTTCCAGTTGATATCCGGCATAATGCAAAAATCTTTCGGGAAAAACTGGCACTTTGGGCTGAACGCACGCTGAAAATATGAAAGTTCTGGTAACAGGTGGCGGCGGTTTTTTGGGATCGGCCTTGGTGCGCCTGCTTCTGGATGAATCGTGCAAGGTTGTGTCCCTTTCAAGGAATCTGTATCCGAAACTCAAGGAATGGGGAGTTCGGCAGTACGGCGGGAGTCTGACAGATAAGAAAATGGTCGAGAAGGCCGTTCGTGATTGTGAGTTGGTTTTTCATGTTGCCGCCAAGGCGGGGTATTGGGGACGCGATAAGGATTATCATGAGATCAATGTAACCGGAACTCGTCATGTCATTGATGCCTGTAGAATTCATGGGGTTTCCCGGTTGGTTTACACAAGCTCCCCCAGCGTTGTTTTTAATGGAGACCCTATTGAAGGTGGGGATGAACGCCTGCCTTATGCCCGGAGTTTCAAGGCGGCATATCCCAGGACCAAAATGCTGGCGGAAAAAATGGTTCTGCAAGCCAATGACGAATCATTGGCCACAGTGGCATTGCGGCCACATCTTGTCTGGGGGCCCGGTGACAATCATCTCGTTCCGAGGATTCTTGCGCGTGCACGTGCTGGAAAATTGAAACAGGTCGGGAACGGTTTGAACAAAGTGGATTCCCTTTATATCGATAATGCGGCTGCGGCTCATTGGTGTGCCGCTAAAAAACTCTCACCCAATGCCGAAATTTCCGGTAAATCCTATTTTATCACCAATGGTGAACCGATGATGTTATGGACCTTGGTAAATCGGATTCTTGCTGCCGGTGGTGAAAAGGAACTCAAAGGAAGTATTCCTGCGGGAGTTGCCTATTACGTCGGGGCCGTGCTCGAATCGATCTACCGTTTATTCAGGATTCAATCCGAACCTCGTATGACTCGATTTGTCGCCAAAGAACTATCGTCTTCACATTGGTTCGATATTTCAGCAGCCCGCAAGGAGTTGGGCTACCAGCCTAAGGTTTCAATTGAAGAAGGGTTACGCCGTTTGCAACTCTATCTACAGGAAAACGGTAGGTCCCATTGATCTGGTTCCATGCAAGATTCCTCCATTACTGAATATCCGGAAATTGATTTATGGCGAGTAGATCTTAACCATCTTTCACACTTGGAGAAGACCGGGTTTGCACTGCTGTCTGATGATGAATCCAAACGTATCGATTCCATTGTGGTTGAAAAACATCGTCAGAGGGTTATCCGTTCCAGAGTGGTTCTGAGACTTCTACTTGCTAATTACCTTTCCATATTTCCGAATGAAGTTCTTTTGGAATATGAAACCTTGGGTAAACCTTATCTTCATCCCGATCATCAGAGTGACCTGCAATTCAATCTCAGTCATTCAGATGATTACTGGATATGTGCGGTCACTCGTCGCTATGAAATCGGGGTTGATGTGCAGATGAGGAAAAGTAAAGTTGATTTTCAAGGCATTGCTGACAGGTATTACAGTGCCTCTGAAAAAACAAATCTCCAAGAGTTGACAGTGTCCCAACGGGTTCGATGTTTTTTCGATGTTTGGGCACGTAAAGAAGCCTTTCTTAAGGCTTCCGGTCAAGGATTGTCCTTTGGTTTGGACAAAATTGAAGTAACGGTCAATGCAGTAGAAGCAAGGATCCTCTCGATCAATGGCGATTCTGAAGTGACCCGGGAATGGTTCCTGCGTGATTTGGAATTATTTGAGGAATGCAGTGCGGCTGTAGTTCAACATGGACCCAATGCCCGGATCAGGATTAAGTCAGCTGATGAAACCGAACAAATTTGTTCAACAGCGTAATGGGAGGTTGTAATTAGGCATCATTTGTTTCTCATTGGATCAGGTGACTGGGATTTGCTTTTCTGAACTTATGGGTGAACTGAAAGAATTCAAATTAGCGGTTAGGTTGTTCCTGAAAGCTTATCGTTGGAGGAGAATTGATCCTGTGCCCTGGACACCGCTGAAACGGGCAGTGAAACACTCCCGTATTTCGCTTGTTTCCAGTGCTGGGTTTGTTCCTCCTGATCAACCGGTGTTTGATGAGTCAAAGAAGGGGGGGGATTCTAGTTTCCGTTGGATTCCAGATTCCATCAAGGTGAAGTCATTAATTCAAACGCACCGCAGTGAAGCTTTTGATCATAAAGGAGGGGAGCAGGATCCCAATCTGGTTTTTCCAATTGATCGAATCAGAGAGATGCATGAAGCGGGAGAAATCGGTGAAGTGAATCATCGTCATTTATCGTTCATGGGATCCATAACTGCGCCGGGACCATTGATCAGCCAGACGGCCCCCGAGGCGGCCGATTTGTTGATTGAAGACGGGGTGGAAATTGCTTTGCTGGTTCCGGTCTGACCGATGTGCAATCAGACCGTGAGTCTGATATCTGCTGAATTTGAGAAAAAAGGTATTACGACAGTGGTGATTCAACTGCTTCGTGAAGCAGCCGTCGCAGTTCGGCCGCCAAGGGCCTTATGGGTTCCTTTCCGACATGGTTACCCGCTGAATGAACCGGACCAATCTTTAAAACAAAAGAGGGTGATTCGAGAAGCGCTTTCCCTGCTTGAACTTAAGGATGTCAATCCTCCCGTGCTCAGAGAATACAGCCATTCGGCAGATAGCTAGCCTCTAAGCCCTGCCTGTTTGATTGAAGCCTGCTAGAGAAGAAGGATCAATCGATGTATTGCCTTCTGCTTCCCCTCAAAAAACGTTCTTCTCCAAAATGGACGGTGAATCTGCGTTGAAGACTGGTTTTATTCAGCCAGTTTTTTTAAGTTTGCGAGCAATTCAGATGCACAGGCTTCGGCAAATACCGGTGCGTTGATCTCGCAATCCAATTCCACAATCTTAATGTCTTTTCGGAGATGGTTTCTTAAGGAATCGAACAAGGCCTGATCCGCTTCAGGGTCGTGGAATACCTTTCCTTCAGCACTGATGACGCTGATGGCTTTAGTTGGGATCAGTAATGTGATCGGTCCGGTTGAAGCGTTTAATTTTTCTGAGAGTATCCTGCCAAGTTCAGTGCATTCCTCACTGTTTGTCCGCATTAGTGTGATCTGTGGGTTGTGTTCGTAAAACAATCTTCCCCGGAATTTTTTCGGAATGGTATCAGGTGCATTGAAATTAACCATGTCGAGGCAACCAGGAACGACAATCGCCGGAGTTCCGGATTTTGCCGCTGCTTCCAGTCGGCTTGCTCCGGCATTCAATACACCTCCCACAAGTTGGTCAGCCCATTCCGTGGTAGTAATATCCAGAATGCCGTCGATTTGACCGGATTCTATCAGGGTCTCCATGGTTCGCCCGCCCGTTCCGGTGGCGTGAAAAACCAGAACTTCATATCCCTCCTTCTCCAGAACACGTCTTGCGATATCTACACATTCAGTGGTATTCCCGAACTGACTTGCGGCAAGTAAGGGTCGATCATCAACTTCGGGGATGACAGTTTCAACCATTCCACATACTGCGCCTGCAGCCTGACTCATTAGTTTTCTAGAAATTCGATTAATTCCGGCTATATCGACAATGCTGGGAAACATAACAATATCCTTCACACCGACATAGGGGGCGGTATTGCCTGATGCCAGCGTGGAGACCATGACTTTGGGTATTCCAATCGGCAGCGCTCTCATCGCTGCTGTAGCTATGGAAGTTCCTCCTCCTCCGCCTAAAGATATGACTCCATGAATCCGCTCGTCCTTTACCAATTGTTTCAACAGATGTGGGGCGGCTTCAACCATTGCAGAGACACATCTTCCTCTATCCTTTGTCCGAATGATTTCCTGGAAATCCAAATTACCTGCTGCCGCGACTTCTTCCCGACTGATGTCGGGACGTAGAATTGGGGGCGAGAGGGTTCCGACATCGATGATCAAGGTCTGGTGACCGCGAGAGCGGATGAGATCAACTACCAGAGTGAATTCTTCACCTTTGGTATCCATAGTTCCAAGGACTGCGATTGTGGACATAACAATTGTTGGAGGAATTCCAAGATGCATAGTATTCTTTAAGGGCTCGAGTTTCCAGATAATCGTGAAGGTGATACGTCGCCGCGCCGGCATCGATCTCTACTTAAATTGTAGGTGCCAGTGAGCATGAGAAGATTCTCCATGGAGGAATTGACTGATTATTGGATGGTGATATCTTTGGGAGATCCTCCAGTTGGAATAGAATTATCGAAGTTACCATGAAAAAAATAATTAAGAACAGAATTGGCAGATTGTTTTTACTTGCTGCGATCCTGCCCATTATTCTGGGAAGCAATGGATGCAATCGTGAGGTTGCTGACGCAACTGCAGGGCTGAAATCCGGGGACAGTACCCAGCAGGTTGAAGCCGCAAT
Organism: Verrucomicrobiales bacterium; assembly: GCA_012959985.1. Taxonomy (GTDB): domain Bacteria; phylum Verrucomicrobiota; class Verrucomicrobiia; order Limisphaerales; family DUCD01; genus DUCD01. The sequence continues at coordinate 12,338 of DUCD01000206.1, forward strand.
GAACTTGGGAGCGTTAGGTCCCGGAGCAGCGAAAGCGGCCCCCGCTCTCGCAGATGCGTTAAATGACAAAGTTTCGGCAGTGAGGAGGGCAGCGGCAACCGCTTTGTCTCATATCGGACCTGCCGCCGTTGAGGCCGTACCTGCATTGCTCAATACAATAGGGGATGAAAACGCCGGAGTACGGAACTGGGTTGTCCATGCCTTAATAAAGATACAACCTGATTCTCAGGAGATTGCCGATGCATTGATCCCTTTGGTGTTAAGTGAAGAAGAAGGGGAGGATTTGAAAGCTGCTGTATGTAGTTATATGAAGGACCATCATCCGAAACACCCGGATGCCGTAAAAGCCTTGATAGAAATTCTCAATAAACCCGAAGCGCTTGGATTCACTATGGCCATCCAAGCTATCGGAGGCTACCAAGCCGACGCGGTGGATGCGGTATCTGTGCTGACAAATCTATTGAGTGATTCATCTATTTTTTCGCAAACTCATGCCGCCCGAGCTTTGGGGCAGATAGGTGCGCTTGCTGCCAAAGCTTTGCCTGAGCTTGAGAAGCAGCTTGAAGATTCAGAACCCTCGGTAAAGGAGGAAATGCAAAAAGCGATCGATTCCATCAAATCGGCAACAGGGAGCGAAGGCTGAACCCGTGCTACAGTCTATTCATCATCGGCACGGGCCTTGGATTCTGTGATGACTTTTTTCTCCATATCTTTGGGCATTTCCTCATAATGGCTGAATTCCTCGGTATGTATGCCTCTACCTCCTGTTAAGGAGCGCAGTATGGAAGAGTATTTATAGATTTCCCTCTGGGGTAGAAGTGCATTGACAACTTCAAAGATGCCTTCCGTATCCATACCCAGAATTTTACCACGGCGACTGGATAAGTCACCCATGACGCTACCCATGCACTCACTGGGGAGCTTAATCGAAACTTTGGTGATTGGCTCCAGGAGACAGGGTTTTGCCTTGATGAATGCTTCCTGGAATGCATGTTTTCCTGCGATTTGAAATGCGATGTCCTTCGAGTCCACCGAGTGCATCTTACCGTCATAGAAGTCCACTTTCAGGTCGACGACTTTGTATCCGGCCATAATTCCCTCGACGCAGGCATCGCGGACTCCTTTTTCTACGGAGGGCACAAAAACGCGATCGACATTCTGACCGACAAGGCATTGGGTGAATTCCACATCGGTACTGCGCTCCTTAGGCTCAATCTTCATCCAGACTTCCGCAAATTGACCGGCCCCTCCACTTTGTTTCTTATGACGGTATTTGGAATCAGCATTAGCTTTGATAGTTTCTCGATAGGGGATTTTGGGTTCAATGAGTTCAAAACTGACTCCGTATCGCCGTTTCAAAGCAGTCGCAATCACATTCAGGTGTAATTCTCCCTGAGCGGAAATGACGGTTTGGTGAAGTTCTGAGTCGACCTTGAAGAGGAATGTCGGATCTTCCTCATGCAAAGTGTTCAAACCAACGGCAATTTTATCCTCTTCACCACGCGCATGAATTTTGAGAGCTGCATGAATGTTGGGATGAGGGTAAACGACTTTTGGCAGAGAAACGATACGGTCGGCACTGCATAATGTATTTCCGGTGTGAGTGTCTTTCATTTTGACAACCACTCCGATGTCGCCGGACCCGATCCTGTTTACACTCTGGCGGTCTTTTCCATTTATGAAGAACATTTGGCCAATTTTTTCGGAAACATTGCGATCGCTGTTATACATTTCCGACCCGGTGAAAACCGATCCGGAATAAACCCGGAAATAGGAGAGTTCGCCAACATGTTCCTCGCTCATAGTCTTGAAGACGTAGACCACCGGATTTTCATCCTTCAGTGAGATTTCGGTGTCATTCCCACCTTCATCCAATCCGTGAACTTTGGCACGGTCCAGTGGTGAAGATCCAAATTTCCCGATGAAAGTCATCATTCGGGCAATGCCGACATTGGTGATAGCTGAGGTGGCGAAGAGAGGGGTGATGACCTGCTCCTGGAAAGCCTTGTGAATTCCCGAGCGAAGTTCATCTTCGGATAAACCACCTTCTTCGAAGAATTTTTCCAGAAGAGTATCGTCGGATTCAGCGATCAGTTCGATCAATTCCTGATGGAGGACATTGACCCGCTCTTTCCATTCTCCGGTGGCCGGTGTTTCCTCGAAATGTCCATCGCCTCCGATTGAATAGGTGACAATTTCACTGCGCATGACGTCAAGAACCTGGTTGTAGCCGGGACCGGGATTGATCGGGATTGTCATGGGGAACACTTTCTTGCCATAGCGTTCTCGGATGGATTCCAGCATGGAATCGAAATCCACGTTTTCTTTGTCGATGGCGTTCAAAGCGATTATTTTCGGTATTCCGAATCCATCCGCGTATTCCCAGACTTTTTCCGTTCCGATTTGGATTCCGTCCAGCGCATTGATGGCGACCAGAGAAAAATCACCTACCCGTAGGGCTCCCAATCCCTCGCTGATGAAATCCAGATAACCGGGGGTATCGATGATATTGAATTTCTTACCCTCATATTCCGTGTGCATCAGGGACGCATGGATAGAAATCCGGCGTTCCTTTTCATCTTGATGATAATCGGAAACAGTATTCCCGTCTTCAATGGTTCCCAAGCGATTAATGATACCGCTGGTTGCCAGAATCGCTTCACTCAGCATGGTTTTACCGGCTGAAGCGTGGCCCACAATGGCAAAATTTCTGATATCCGCAGGTTGATATGTCTTCATTGGCTTTTTCCTTTAAGAATGTTCCGTGGAGATCCAACTCCACCCCTTTTTCGACTGGAGTGCAGAGGTGAAGTCGGTATCAATTACCTGATATTTTTTAGAATACTCCATCCTTACTTTTTTTGACAAATCAGACAAGCCGGAAACGGGTGGGTGCGCTTAAAAGTGCAGGGTATGTGCCAATTATCCCTATTTCCTGTCCTCAGTGCATGTTCGTTCGGCGGAACGCAGCATTTCCAATGGAAACAGTCGATGCTGCATTTGGTGAAGTGGACTCATTATGAGCCTGATTAAGCCATTCAGAGGATAAATGACCTCATTTTCCCAATAATTAAAGAGATTCTGTTTTTCGAGCTTTCAGAATTCCCAGAAAAAACAAACATCCCAGAACCCCTGTAACAATCCCGATCGGAATCTCCCGTCCCGGAACCAGAATTCGGGAGGCCATATCTGCCCAAATTAAGAGAATGGGGCCGAGAAGCATCGATGCCGGAATCAGCCCCCTGTGATCAGGACCGAGCAGGATTCTTAGAATATGGGGTACAATGAGGCCGACAAAGGCAATAATGCCGGTCGCGGCCACCGAACCGGCGGTCAATAAAGTGGCGATCAACAGAAGAATCCTCCTGGAACGAAACAGGGACAGGCCTAGGTAGTGAGCGGATTCTTCACCAGTTGAAAGGAGATTCAAGGTTCGGTGTAGAAAAAAAGCAGAACTCAGTCCCAGCAGAGAGTAGGGCAATAATACCCATACATATGTCCAAGAGCGATAGGCCAGGCTACCCATGAGCCATACCAGGATATTGCGCATATTATAGGGATCATTTCGTAGCAATAGAAATGCCGTTAGCGCCTGCATCAATCCGCCGACGGCAATTCCTGTCAGCAGCAAATATGCCGCATTTCGCCGTCCACCATGGTTCGAAATTCTGTAAACCACAATGGTCGTCGCACCTGCACCCATGAATGCACATACGGCGATGCCGTTCATGCCGATGAGTTGAGAGAACCCCAGCGTCATTGCCGTGACAGCTCCGAAGGCAGCTCCCGAGGAGATTCCGGTCACATAGGGGTCGGCAAGAGGATTTTGGAAAAGAGCCTGCATAAGTACGCCGGCAACGGCGAGATTGGCACCGACGATGACTGCCAGAAATACTCTGGGAAGGCGGACGGTCCAGAAAACTTGGTGAAGACTGGAAGTCCGATCCTCGGGTGAATTCCCAGAGATCTTGATGGTCAGAATATTAAGCATTTCCGAGGGAGTAATCCAACCGAGATCCCCGAAACTAACCGAAAGATACCCTGAAATGCATATCAGAAGAATTCCGGCGATAAGCAGAAATGTCGAATGAATGGATTTCATGGTTGGTTTTCCAATGGAGAATTGTTCGACTGTTTTCGGTTGAAAACAATCATGGGGGCTCCACTGTGAGGATTGAGCCGAACATCGATTTCCTGTCCGTAAAGCGGACGGATCACATCATTGCGGATGATTTCCTCAGGTGTTCCGGAAGCTACAATTCGTCCATGGTGCAACAGAATCAGCCGATCGCAATACTCTGCAGCCAGGTTCATATCGTGGAGAATACATAAAACTCCTTTCCCATGATGTCGGCATTGTTCACGGATGGTGTTGAACATGAGGATCTGGTGCCTGAGATCCTGATGGGAGGTGGGTTCGTCCAGAAGAATCAGAGGAGTGTCCTGGGCTAATGCTCTTGCCAGTAGAACCCGCTGCAGCTCGCCGCCGCTAAGTTGATCGACCGTTCTGTCGGACAAATCATGAACATCGGCCGTTTTCATGGACTTTTCTATTATCCGGATATCGTCCGATTTTAGGGGGTTTAGTGGGCCCAGTAGAGGATATCGTCCCATTTCCACCATTTGGCGAACGGTGTATGAGAAAAAGGTGTTGATGGACTGAGGTACAACGGCAAGAATTCGAGCCTGTTCTTTTTCTTTCAGGTTTTTCCGGTCTCTCCCGGCGAGCAACACGGATCCTTTTTCCAGAGGAAGTAGACCGGTAAGAGTCCGGATTATGGTGCTCTTTCCCGCACCGTTAGGTCCGAGAATCCCCAGTATTTCACCGGACCGGATATCAAAGCTGACTTCATGAATGACGGCGGGTCCCTGGTAACCTGCGGTCATCTGCTCAGCTCGGCAGATGGATTCCTTTTTCATCGAATTCCAGATTTCGGCGAGGTTTGTTGAAACCAGGTCGCCATCATCTCAACAGCCTTCCAGATTCTTGGCCCGGGAACAGAGAGAATTGAATTGGTCATCACCAGGAATTGATCTTCCTTAACGGCTGTGATCCCCTTTAAACCAGGATCATTCCTGAAGGACTCAATCCGTTTTTCAGCTTTGGAAGTCGCAGATTTCCCTGAATCATCGAATGCTAGGATTAAAACATCGGGATTCCATGCCACCAAGCTCTCTTTCGATAGTTGTTGCCAGTCGGCTCCAGATTGCTCTGCCAGATTCACGCCACCTGCCAATTCAATGATTTCTCCCGCAAAAGACCCTTTTCCACAGCTGTAATACCCTTCAGGACCATAAAGGAGTAACGCTTTCACACTTTGCTCTTTTGCTGAATCCAACTGGCGTTCGTGTAATAATCGGTATTTGTTTTCGTTGGATTCAAGAAGGTCTCTTCCGGCTTTGTTGGCATCGGTCATTTCTGCCAGTATTTTCGATTCTCTCAGGATATCCCCAATCGTCAGTTGTCGGAGAACCATTACGGTCAACCCCAGGTTTTCCATTTGGCGCACGATTTCGTTCGAGGTAAGCAAGGTGCATAGAATCAGGTCCGGGTCGATCGAGATAAGGGATTCAATGCTCGGATCGGAAATGCCCCCCGTGTGTTTCAGCGAGGCCGCCTCTTTTGGCCACCGGCAATAGCGGGTGACGGCCGCAATTCGTTCTTGAACTCCCAAGGCAAACAAAGTCTCGGTAATACTCGGCGCCAAGCTGATGATGCGATTTGGAGCAGAATCAAGTGGGACCGACCTTCCTCGAGAATCGATCCAGGTATTTGGAAATCCTGAGTGGGGCTCTTCGAGATTCAGCTCCGGTTCTGTGTATCGGCATCCTGAAGAAAATATCAGGATTACTACAATGATCACTGATTTCAGATCAGAAATCATTGATCGAGCTGGTCGCCCAACAGCTCCAGAAAGGATTCAAAACCCGTCAGGCTCAGAACGCGTGTTCCTTTCTTGGGGATGATATCGTTCAGTTCCTTTGGCATGACATTGGCGTAGACCATGATCAATTCTGAATCTACACAGTTATCAGTAATTCGAATGATTTTATGAATGACGGACTTCAATGACCGGGTTGGATTGAGGCATTCAATCAAGTGGTACTTTTTCTCTGGGTTTCTCTTGGATCTCAAGGAGATGAGTAAATCGAAATCAACCGTTTCCGGCGTTCCTTCCTTGAACTCAATACGGCAGGGACGCACGGATGTAACGAGCCGGGGATGCCTCGATAGTAGGTTTTGGATGATAGCCGATACTTCCGATTCTATGTTCGGGCCCCCTTCAAATTCAAATTGTTTTGCGATTCTGACTTCTTCCTTGAATGTAGGGATTTCAGGTGAGGGCGGGGGAGTTTGCCCGATTTCCGATTGCTCGGTTTGATCGAGGACACCTTGATCGCTTGGTAATTGCCTGTTGGTTGAAGAAGTGTCGCTTGAAGGGGGGGGAGTTTCTTCCGGTCCTTGTTCATCGTCGATTATCGGGTTCAGGTCTTCGGGAACTTCTGACTCTGGGTTTGAATCGGTGCTGAGACCGATAAAAGCTAGAAGAATGACCAATCCCATGACGAACAGGACAGTTAGGATCAAAGGGTCCATAATCGAATGTCTCCATTCGGTTTAGTGAACGGAGCGTGACATCATTCCTTTCGGGAGTGACCTCCACTGTTTGATTTTTTCGTTATTTGAATCTGCAGATTATAAATATAACTGAGTAAAGTTGCATCCAAGTGCAGGCCTTCACCACTCGTAGATTTAGCGGTTTCTTCACGAATCTTACTGAGTTCTCCTGAATCCAGCCAGTATCCATTACATGAGGAACACTGGTCGACAATGACTTGCCGCTTGGAACTGAAATAATGACGCATCATTTTTGTGTTTTCGCACCGGGGACACAATCGTTTGTCGCTCGTTTCGGAAGGAGCTTGGATGATGGGAGATTTGTTTTCCAATTGGACAAGAACTTCTCCCACAACTTCATGAAGTTCGGCAACCTGTTCCAGTTCGAAATTATCGAACCAGATTCCCCCGCACCCTTTCGCGCAGAAATCCACCGTCAAGTGACCCACTGTCTGAACGGAAAGAATTTTATTACAGGCCGGGCAGATTAGTTTGTTCATGTTCAAGGCTTGGTTTGAAACTGTTGAATCGTTTTTTCTGAAAACTAAAGGGGACTGACGTCTACATATACCTTGACCGCTTCAGAATCGTTGATAAGAAGATTCATCATTTCTTTATACTGATCCAGACCCTGGACTGGGTGAGTCAGCATTTTGGACAACCAGCCTGGGAATTCGCACTCCGCTGTAGCGAGATCCCTAACTCCCATTTCGAAATATTCCCGGTTTGCATTGACCGTTCCGAACATGACCTTGTTATTAAGGACAAAGTCCAGATTCACTTGGTCACCTGGAATTTCAACGGTTAGCGATCCGCCGGTGATGCTCGTGAGGCACAGGACTCCGTTTTTTTCCAGGTATTGCAATGATTCAAAGGCAATCTGAGAGCTGCCCGTTGCTTCAAAAATGAAATCGAATGGGCCGTGCTCTTTTGCGTGGTCTGCATAAGAACGTTCCTCCAAGCTAGCGTAAGTTGCTCCCAATTCCTCGATGAGAGCCGATTTGTGGTTTGGAGCTTTTCGTCTGGCCAGAGTAATGACCTCTAAGCCTTTCAGCCTCAATATCAATGTAGCCAGTTGCCCGATGGCTCCCGCACCCAATACGGCTGCCTTCTTCGGCTTCCACAAACGTAACCGTCTCTGGATTTCGTAGGCCTGTACGATGCCCTTTTCGACAATGCTCATCGGTTCCATTAATACCCCAGCATGAGCAATTCCTGAAGGAACCTTCACAATAAACTCGGGGTCATCCACATAGAACTCAGTCAGAAATCCGTGAAGCAGATTGATTCCACGCTCATAGTAGTTTTCATCGACTGTCATGTCGTAGGTGCCGATTTGATCGTAAATACTGTTGCCCGGCCGTCTTACCGTTGCCGTGACCAAGTCTCCGGGTTTCAATTCCCGGACATTTGGCCCGACTTCTACGACACGCCCGAAACTTTCATGGCCGATCACCAGAAAGTCGTAACCGGGAGGGGCTCCCCCGTATTCGGCTGCATTGATCTCCTTGTCAGTGCCGTCGACACCTACTTGGAGAACCTGTACCAGAACACCGCGTCCGTTTGGAATTGAGCTGAGGCAGGGGCTCCCCAGTTCGGTCATATGGACACTATTGGCCTGGCCGGGAATGACGGCTATTGCTTTCACTTATTACTTATTTAGGGTGATTTCTATTTAACGGGTTCTAAACATTACCTTCTTCCCTGCTAATCAGCGTGAAAGGGTGGTTCTTTCAACTGCGAAAGGAGGTTCCCCCATGGGGTTGCGGTGGAGAAAAAATGCCGGTCTCAGGTTCTTTTGTCGAGGGATAATTCCTTTTAGAACTGGAAAAATCAATTGAGAGTCATTCGGACTTGATAAATGACCACAAAGATAAGGTTCTATTGGTTGTGGTGTTATTGAGGGGGGGCCCATGATATGGTGGTTTAGTCTTTACTTGGCTCGGGGATTAGGTTCTGTTTCCTGACGAATGTTTCTGAAGAATCTGACCCTTTTTGGGTTCAAATCATTTGCCGAGAAAACCTATCTTGATTTTCGGCAAGGGGTGACAGCGATCGTCGGTCCCAATGGGTGCGGGAAATCCAATGTTTCCGATGCCATCCGCTGGGTACTGGGGGAGCAGTCGGCCAAAGCCTTGCGGGGAGGCGAAATGGCCGATGTCATCTTCAACGGAACAGATCGTCGTAAACCCCTTGCCATGGCGGAAGTGGAGCTGACTATTGGTGATGTCGATGAAGATCACTTGAAGGCAGCGGGGGTCGAGATTTCCTACAATGAGGTGACAATTACCCGTCGAATTTATCGCGATGGAGGCAGTGAATATCTTTTCAATCGTAGCACCTGCCGGTTGAAGGATATCCAGCAGTTTTTCATGGGAACCGGAATCGGTCGTACTAGTTACAGTATTATGGCCCAGGGAAATATCACCCAGATCCTTTCCAGTAGGCCTGATGATCGTCGACTCATTTTCGAGGAAGCCGCAGGAATTACTAAGTTCAAGTCACAGAAACGAGAAGCGCTACGGAAGTTGGATTACACCGACCAAAATCTCCTTCGCGTGGCCGACACTGTTAAGGAAGTAAAACGTCAGTTGGGATCCCTCCAACGTCAGGCAAATAAAGCGCTCAGATATCGGGAAATCCGCGATGAACTGATGTTTCTTGAAATTCAGCAGACTCGGTGGAAACACAAAAGGCTTCAGGTTCAGTATGGAGAACAGGAACAACAGATTGAATCGACGAGACTCCAGATCGAGCAGGGAAAAATGACTCTGCAGACAGCCGAAGAACAGCAGAAAACCCAACGATCAAGAGAGATTGAATTGGCCTCCGAGTTAAACCAGTTGCGACAATCGGCACATAATTTCAATACCCAGCTGAATCGTCACCAGAGTCAGATACAATTCAACAAGGAGCGTCAGGAGGAATTAGCCAGATTGGATGTCCAGGCAAATCAGGATATTGCCTCGGCCGATCGTAGAAATGCCTCAGCCATTGCAGACGTAGAAGCCGTTCAGAAATCCTTGGAAGAATCAGGTAGCGACCTGGAACTCCGGCGAAAAGATTTAGCCGGGAAAGCAGAACGTCTTCAACGACTGGTCGAAGAATTGCAGCGGGTGCGTAACCGTCAGGATGAATCCACCAATGACGCCTTTGAGGTCAGTCAGAAACTTGCGAGAATCCGCAACGGGATGAATGGTTTGGCCGGAGAACAGAAAGGAAACCTTACGCGGCTCGAAAAACTGAAAATCGAAAAAACGCAATTGATCGAAGGTCGTGAACTGACGGATAAAAAACTCCAGATTTTCGCAGGAGAAGTGGATACTCAAAAAGAAACGCTCCGAGAGGTGCGTCAGCGGCTGGCTGAACAACAGAATCAACTGAAGGCTTCCAGTTCCGGATTGGAAATTGCGAATCGTGAGTATGAGGACAACCAGCAGGAACAGGCGGAAAAAAAGTCCAGATTCGCTGTTTTAATGCAGTTGAATCAGGAGCATGAGGGCGTCAGTGCCGGAACGGTCGCTGCCTTGGAGTCGTCTGTCCAGTCTGTCGGAATTATTGCTGATTTAATAAAAGTTCCCGATTCCTATGTTGTCGCCATTGAAGCGGCACTCGGGCATCACCTGCAAATGATCCTGACGGAACATCCGGATGTTGCACTTGAGTTGCTGTCGGATGCAGCTGTCAATGGCAAAGGAAGAATCTCTGTGGCTCCGATTGCAGTGAAAAAGAGAATTCATGAAATTGTAAGAATTCGATTGGGCCAAGGCAAAGCCGCGGATGGTGACAAGGATTCCGGGGAGACGGATCAGACCGAAGCCGAACGCAGCACGTCCGGAGAAGGGGGTGTGTTGGATATAGCCGTGCGGGCGGCGACCGTGGTTGATTCCGACTGGAGAGTGGAACCCTTGATTCAGGGACTACTCAACCGAACTCTGATTGTTCCCGATTTAAGGTCAGCGATGGAGGCTTGGGAACAGAGTGGCGGCCAATTTGAATTCGTGACCTTGAAAGGGGAGCTTCTGAATCGGGAAGGTGTTTTTGTTGGCGGAGAAGGAGATGGTGAAGATCACGAGAAACTTTCCAGTTCACTGTTAAGGCGGGGTAATCAGATTCAGGAACTGAAAGTGGGCATAACACAACTTGAAGATCGGGCTGGGCAACTTTCAGAAAAGAGAACCCTTCTTCGTGAGGAAGTCCTGACATTGCGACGGCAAGTTGGAGAATCCGAAGCACTCTGGCGATCTAGAGAAGTCAGCATTGCCGCAAGGGAAGGTGAATTCAACGCCATGCAGGAATCTCAGCGGTCGATGCTTCGTAAGATCGAAACCGTCGATTATGAAATAGAGAATCTCGAGGATCATAGAGACCGGAATGAAGATCAGATCACCGAACTGCATCAGCAGAAAGAGGAGTGCGAAAAGAATGAACGGGAAATGAAGGAAAGTCTGGAGAACATCCGACAGGAGTTTGATCAGATCAACCGACTCAAGGAATCCATGGGGGCTGAACAGATGGAAGCAAAGGTAGCTTTCGCCGCCCAGGAACAGATCGCCGTATCTCTGGAGAATCGCCTCACACCATTGCGCGAACGGGTTCGCGAAACCAAACAGATGGCGGAACAGAGAAATCTCGATATTGAAGATTATCAGAAACGACGCACTCAATATATTCAGGAGATTTCGGAATCCGAACAATCGGTAGTACAGATTCAACAGGAAAATGAAAATTTGTTGAAACTTCAGAGTGATGTGTGTCAAGGCAGGGAGGAACTTGGTGAAACGATACTCGCAGTGGAACAGTCTCTGAAACAGAATCGTGATCAATTATCGACCCTCCAGGAGACATCCGGAATGGTTGAGGTCCAATGGACCAAAACTCGCATGGAAATGGAGCAACAGGTGGAACGGATTCGCCAGAAATATCAGCAGGAGATTACTGAGGTGGAACCCGAAGGCGTTCGCGTGATATCTGAGGAGGGAAAGCTGTTCCAATACGAAAAAGTCGATTGGGAGGAATTTCAGGAAAACGAAGAACAGACAGCTTGGCCTGCCGTTAACGAACAGGTTATCCAATTACAGAAAAAACTGGATATGATGGGAGTGGTCAATATGGTGGCCATTGAGGAATACGAGGAAACGGAACAACGATGCCAGTTTCTGGTGGACCAATATGACGATTTGGTCCTGTCCAAACAGCAACTCCTGGAAGTGATCGATAAGATCAATGTGCAAACCCGAGAGATGTTTCTCGAAACCTTCTCCGCCATCCGGAAAAATTTTGCAGAATTGTTTGCAGAAATCTTTGGAGGAGGTCGTGCCGACCTGCAGTTGGTCGATGAGGAAGATGTCCTGGAAAGTGGAATCGATATTGTTGCCCGTCCCCCGGGAAAACAGCTCCAGAGCATTTCATTGTTATCCGGAGGAGAACAGACCATGACCGCAGTTTCTCTTCTCTTTGCCATCTATCAAGTCAAGCCAAGCCCTTTCTGTGTGCTGGACGAGTTGGATGCTCCCTTGGATGAATCGAACATCGGGCGATTCGTAAGGATTCTGCAGCGTTTTTTAGACCGCTCTCAATTCATCATTATCACACACAGTAAACGAACTATCTCTATGGCTGATGTTCTCTACGGAGTCACCATGCAGGAGAGAGGGATCAGTAAAATAGTAAGTGTGAACTTCCAGAAACAGGATTCTGAAAAAGAAGGGAAATCGGCATCCCATGAGAATGACCTGGTCCCGGAGGAATCAAAGACAGCTGTGCAGATGGAAAACAAAAAAGCGGTTTTAAGTGATTCCACAACACCTCAGACGGCGAAGGAAGAAAACCTCACGGTAACCGAGTAGGCCGTGATCCGAAGTGTGGAGCGCCCGCAGCCCTTGGCGGGGCTCCGATCCTGCAGCGCTGCACTGCGATTCAGTTAATGGGCGGGAATCCGGCTAGGATGTTTGTTTACCAGTCGGCGAGGCCGAGACTTGCGACGTTTCGCGTTACAGGTGGGAGGGTGTTTGCGTCAGCAACTTCAATGATTTGAGTGATGGGTAGGTCAGCGATGTTTTTCAGTTCGACGTTCTGCTCCAATTGTAAATCAGCAAGATCAGACATCTGTTGAAAGCTCCTTGCCACAAAGGTGTGGATGTTTCTGGTAATTCGAAATATTCCGTATTTTACACGCCTGTAGGTTTTGTCGGGCCTATTGCTTAACAGCTTTTTGGTGGCCCAGATTTCTCCGGATTTTGAAAAATCACTGATCTTTTCGGCATGGTTGACGGTGTCGCCGAGAACCGTGACATCAGCGCCGGTAAGAGTCTCAAATGTTCCCAGCCATTCCCTACCTCCGTCCAGCCCGATGCTCAGGTAGAGTTCATGATCCCAGTTCTTTTTAATCTGCCATTCTTTTGAGATCGTTTTCATTCGATCACGGATTTCCAATGCGCAGGCCAAGGCGTTCATCATGTAATCACAATCCGGTTGAGGAAGGAAGTGGTAAACATTGCCATTGCTCCCTTGTTTTCCATGCGTTCCGTGATGTCGATGGAAAATGGGCGTTGGCGCTGAGATAAATTGACCCGTCTGTGCTGAGATAAATTGACCCGTCTGTGCTGAGATAAACTGACCCTCCGGTTGCGAAGGAGTGCGGAAATCTTTCTTTCC
>DUCD01000207.1 GCA_012959985.1 Verrucomicrobiales bacterium
CCTGTTCTGCCCGGCATCAAGTTTGTGAAGAATTCCGAGGTTTAAATCCGAAAACTTGATGCGTAAGAGTATAATTCCAAAAATTTCCGTCTTTATCATGATATAGACAACGATCTTTATATCTATGGGGACTCCGGTGTTTACAAACGGGTTGAGGGAGATTGGGTGTCCGTTTTTTCACAATCTGAGAAGCCGCAGCAAATTGTCAGGGATCTAGAGAGAATTGGGAATGACCGTTTCATAGTGTGTTTGAATACACAGATCCAAATATGGGACCATAATAAACAGGTACAGGTCCTGGAGAATAATCTGGTGCGGGAGGATCCCATACACTTTTGCTGAAATCAGCAACGATCCAAAACCGAAAATCTGGGCCGGCACCTTGGGAATGGGTTTGTTTCAGTTTTCGATTCATGGACCCTCCGATCCGGAACAGCTGTTGACTCGGGATGGCCTGTTGAGTGCTCGAATTGTCTGTCATCTAAAGGCCTCTGATCAAACCGATTGGTTGGGATTTGAACACTTGGGAGTTGGAATCTACCACCACAAACAAAAGAGATGGGTTCATTTTTCCCATGAACATGGATTGCCCAGTCACGCCATGATTGGTCTGATGGAATATCCTGAAGAAACCTTCTGGGCGTCCACTGCCGGTTTCGCATTGATTCGGATCTTTGGGCCATCTTTGGCGATGCAGGTCAGATCGCACGGTTATCCAGAATCTCGTTATTAACGCCGACCAAGCGATGCCCCATGGGGGGATCCTGAAACTGGAAGCAACTAATTGCGGCAGAACCGATTTGCCCGATATTGCCGATTCGCGATTGGAAGGTGATCGTTTCATAAAGATTAGGGTTAAGGACAAGGGCGTCGGAATTTCTCAGGAGAACCAGACGAAAATATTTGATCCTTATTTTTCCACAAAATCCCAAGGTGGCGGACTTGGATTGTCCGGGTGTTATTCCATCGTTAAAAACCACGGTGGAACGATGCTGGTGGAATCACGGTTGAATCGTGGCTCTGAGTTATACGTTTATCTTCCTGCTGCTCTTGGATCCGCTAAAAAACAGGTTAAAGAAAAAGGGGTGCCCGTGATTCAGGAGAAACAATCTGCTCGAAGAATCCTGGTGATGGATGATGAGTCCACAATCCTGAACGTGATTGAACGTATGCTGAGGAAATCCGGACATGATGCGGTGACCGTTAAGAATGGTCAGGAGGCCTTGGATTCTTATAAGAAAATGATGCAGACTGACCAATCGTTTGATGCACTCATTCTGGATCTCACCATCCCGGGAGGAATGGGTGGAAAAGAAGTGATGGAAAGAATTCTGAAACTGGACCCTGAAGCGGTGGGGATTGTTTCCAGTGGTTATTCAACCGACCCCATTTTATCCAACTTTCGGGAATACGGGTTTCGAGCCACGATCGCCAAGCCCTACCGATATAAGGATTTCAAGGAAGTCATCGATTCCGTATTTCGAGTCTGATTGGAATCGAATTCTTTTGATTTTCCGTTTAGACTTGTAGATTCATGAAGTTCAGATCGTACCTCTACTTCCTATTATCCAGTGCGGTAATCGGGGCAACCTTGATTTCGTTTGTCATCTATTTTCTCCCCTCCAATGTTTTCGGTCTGGGATCCCAGGCCAAACTGTTCAGACTGTTTTTCCAAATTGGAGGGGTCTTTCTGGCCGCGTTCGGGTTTCTGATTTTTCTCTCGAAACACCTGAAACGCCGCATCATCGAGCCTCTGGAATTGTTTATATCCTCTTTGAATAAAAGCGTTGATGTGCCCCGGGAATCAGAATTTTCGGGTCCCGACACAGGGGAATTGGATTCGTTGGTGACGGCGGTGCGCACGTTTGCCGGTGGCCGTTACCGGAGTTATGAAAAACGGACCGAAATTCTCGAAAATGAAGTCAGGAAAAGAATTGAAATCGAGGAGGCTCTGCGCAAAAGCGAGAAGCGATTTCGGAGTGTTGTGGAACATCAGACGGAGTTTATTGTGCGCTGGTTAATGCCGAAGGGTACCCTGACTTTTGTCAACGACAGTTTTTGTCGATATTTTGATCTGACACGGGAAGAAGCCATTGGAAACAGTTTTTTCACGTTAGTTGAACCCGGAGATCTTCAGGATCTGCTGGAGGAATGCCAACGATTAACTCCTGAGAACTCGGTGATGGATTATGATAAGAGAGTCATCCTGGCAGACGGGACGAAAGGTTGGAATCACTGGACAGATCAGGCGCTATTCAACGATCAGGGAAAGCTGGTTGAAATTCAATCAGTCGGTCGTGACATTACTCAGCGCAAAAAGTCTCAGCAGGAAATAGAATTACTGCAACAGATCGCCCGGCGGTTAACGGGCAAGTTGCGAGTGAGTAGTTTGGTTGGAACCATTTCAAAGCAATGTTGCCATGCGTTCGATTACCATCAAATGGCGTTGGGTTTGTTTGACCATAGTCAGCGAAGACTGAGCGGGATGTACTCAATATTAGTGAAAAACTCTGTTTCAGAACCAGAATTTCAATGTTTCAAAAACAACCCGGATTGCATCTCGACTACGCTCCTTGATCAAATTCAGGAAGAAGGAATCAGGGCGACCGTCATCAATCGTCCAGATCCGTTGCCTCCATTTCTATCCACCCCTCTCCGTGATTCTTCTTGGGGTTCTGTGATTTATGCTTGGATTGTCTCCGAAGGAAAATGTCTGGGCATCCTCTTTTTTCTTTCCTTGGAAAATAATGTTTTCCAGTCGGGCAGTCTTTCGTTGATCCAATCAGTTGCCGATCAATGCTGTGCAGCTCTGGCTCGAGTGAAAGCAGAGGAAGAACGAAATATTGCGCAGGCTCACGAACAAAAGATGCGGGAGACCTTTACTCGACAATTGATTGAATCTCAGGAGTTGGAGCGGAATCGAATCGCCAAGGAGCTTCATGACAGCTTGGGACAGAATCTTCTTTTGATCCGCAATTATTCACAACTTTCTCTCGGGCGTTCCGCCAAGGACTCCAAAATGGATTCCTATCTTGAAGAGGTTTCAAAGCTGGCATCAAGCACCGTGGAGGAGATTCGATCCATATCTCACTCGCTCAGTCCATACCAGTTGGATCAACTTGGATTGACAGAAGCATTGGAGTCAATGATTGACACCATTGGAAAGTCTTCTGGAATTGGTTTTCATCAGGATATCGATATGGTGGATGACTTGTTTTCTGCTGAAGCGGCCGCAAATATTTTCCGTGTGGTGCAGGAAGGTCTGAACAACATTGTAAAACATTCCCAGAGTCCCGAGGCGAATGTCTCTTTGAAACTTCGAGATTCCGAATTAGTGCTGGCAATTAAGGACGAAGGCATTGGATTCGACACATCAATCCGGAGCACTGCGGGAATAGGATTGATGAGCCTTTCTGAGCGGGCAGGAATATTAAGGGGAACCCTCACGATAGACAGTCGACTTGGAAAGGGAACTCGCATTGAACTGAGAATACCGATTACCGGTTGAAGTAAATACTAAATGGGTTTTTCCTTGTCGAATCCGGAATTTGCATTGTATGAAAAACAAGATGACAGTCTTGATAGTGGATGATCACCCGCTGGTCCGAAAGGGTCTGCGAGATGTCATCGAGGAGGACGGTAGTTTTGAAATTGTTGGTGAGGTGGGAGACGGAGATGTGGCTCTCAAGCTGATTGAACAGATACACCCTGAACTGACGATCCTGGACATCAATCTACCCGGGATTTCCGGGTTGGAAGTTGCCCGTCGGTTGAATGCCAACCATGATTCGACCCGAGTGGTTATCCTAACCATGCACAAAGAGGAAGAAGTATTCAATAAGGCGATGAATCATGGAGTGAAGGGATACCTGCTCAAGGAAAATGCCCTGAATGACATCATCGGATGCCTTCAAACAGTGGCAGAAGATGATTTCTATATCAGTTCCAGTCTATCCGGTTATCTTCTAAAGCGCAGAGAGCGTACGGAAGACTTGGCAAAAGAGCGCCCCGGTCTTGGTGAACTGACACCGGCGGAACGTCGGATTCTAAAACGAATCGCAGACTGTAAGACCAGCAAAGAAATTGCTGACGAATTGTTCATCAGCCATCGGACTGTCGAAGCCCATAGGTCCAATATTTGCAGTAAATTGAATATTCACGGAACCAACCGGTTATTTCAATTCGCCATCGAAAATCGATCAGAGCTTTTTTGATTCTGAATCAGAGCCATCCCATAGGATTTGATGATAAAACCCCTGTTTTTGTAGGG
>DUCD01000208.1 GCA_012959985.1 Verrucomicrobiales bacterium
ATTACGGACATCGTCTGCTGCACTCTCTTTATCGACAGAAGGTCCGGGATCACCCGTTGTTCTGTAGGCTCGAGTCGAGCCGGCACCGTCGAAGTCGATTCCCTGTGTAGCGCCAAGACCATTATAGGCGTCACCGGGATAAGGACCGTCAAATCCGGTTCCGCCGGCAATCCAGCTTCCACCGTCAAAGTCGAAATCCTCAGCTTCGATATACAATGCCTGTTTTGGAGTGAACTTCAGGAAGTTCACGTCCATATTGCCCGGCAGCGTGGTGAGACGAAGGGTCTGCACCCCACCCAGACTGATGACAGCAGGACTGCCGTCGTCATTTGCCATTTGTATCGGCGCGAACACATCCCAGTTACCAGTAGCAGCTCCATTGAACTCACCCAGTTTTTCCAAGGTCTGTGCGTCCGTTCCGGCACCGTCGGTTACAATGTCCAATTGAACGGAAATATCCTCGCCTCCGGAGGAGAAGTCACCACTGACCCAGTAACTACCGTGCGGGAAGTCACGAGTATAGCTGTACCAATCTCCGGGGTCGTTCCATCCCAGTATCCAGTTGGTCTCCACGATAAACCCGTCACGGGCATTGCGGACATCGTCCGGTCCACTCTGCTTGTCGACGGAAGGTCCGGGATCACCTGTGGTTCGGTAGGCACGTGTTGAGCCGGTATCCTCAAAGTCGATGCCCTGTGTTGCGCCTAAACCATCGTAGGCATTGCCAGCATAAGGACCACTCAGCCCCGTGTTGACGTCGGACACCCAGTTACCACCATCGAAGTCGAAGTCTTCAGCTTCGACATACAGCGTTCCAGGAACGGGAGGAGCAAAACCGGAGAGGAACTCACCGCTGATCGGGAGGTCCTTATCCACGAATGCCGAATCGTCACCTGGGAGTTTCCAAGCCACCGCCAGGTTGTCGCCGCCGAGGCCTTCCTTAAATATGGCTTCGACGTAATACTTGTTGCCTGCTACCAGATCGATGCTGGCCGAAAGGTTCTCCGGAGCGTCCGGATTGCGCCGCTCCAAAGTTCCGAAGTTTCTAACTCCGTTCCATGCCGGTTCGGAAGCGATCAACTGAGTATTTTCAGGATCTTCATCCGTGCTCAGGTAGAGCTCCGACGGGTCGTCAGACGCGATTGCAAAACGGTAAGTTCCGGTTTCCGGTGGAATCAGGAAGCCGTAGAGAACCGCTGTATAATTGTCGAAGATGTTCCCTTCCGGTTCGACATTGATGTCACCCGAATTCGGTGTTTCGAAATGAGGCACGAAGTTGCCTTCGGAATCGTTACGCCGTGTCAGAGTCATATCCACCAGATCGAGTCTGAATTTTCCACGGGAATCGGCCGGATACCATTCCAGATCGTTGTCTCCTTCATGGTCCCACGCAACCCGAGACAGACCACCGTCGACGGCGACCAGTCCTTCACCCAATACGGGAGGATCCGGCTCTGGCTCAGGATCAGGTCCAGGTCCAGGTCCAGGTCCAGGGTCCGTTCCGGCGACCCGTTCGACCAAAGCCGTGCTCAGGTCATTACCGTTCACACCCTGGGCGTAGATCGCCGCCACTTCAGCAGAACTCAAGGCGCGATTCCAGATGCCCAGATCATCGATCTGGCCATCCCAGAAGTCTACATTGACTTCATCCAGGATAACATTGCCGTTTTCATCCAGAACCGTGTTGGCACCGATGGTTATATCCCTCAGAGCCGCGGGTGTTGTATTGATGTCGCCGAGATAGGGTGACCCCCCCAGGATTTCTCCATTGCGGAAGAGGGTCAAAGTCCGGCTGTCTGCCGTTACGACAACGTGTTCCCATGAACCGGACGGGAATCCTTCATCGATATTGTTGACATTGCCTATGACGGCCGGAACGTTCGGGCCGACCGCGATGGTCGTCGAAAGGTTCGGAACGACTGAATTGGCCGTGAACGGGAATTCCAGGCTCAGGGTGAACTGACCGTTCTGTGAGGCGGACGGATCCGATGGATCCCAGTTGCCGACGATCGGATAGGCGAATTCCGGAAGCGTATTGGCTTTCACCCAGACGCTGAGGGAGATAGTGGATTCCGGTTTGGGGTATTCGTTGACCAGAACGTAGGTGCTGGAACCGTCGAAGTTCAGAGCGTTGCCGACTTGGCCGGAGCCCCATGAAGCCGAACCCTGAACGTTGCCGTTATCGGCACCGCCGGATGAGTTGCTTGCTGTGGATCCGCTGGTTTCATCGAACTTATAATGAGCAATCAGGCCCTGGTCGATAGTACCTTCATCTGCAAGGAAGGAAACAACTGCCGCATCACTGACAATACGCCCGCCGAGATTGGAGACGGCCACTGCATAATTACCCGCCAGCCCCTCACTGAAAAACGGAATAACCAAGCTTGATTCAGTAGCGCCGAAGACCGGTTGTCCGTCCTTCAACCACTGAAAACTTATATCCTCACCCGTTGCTTCAGCGGTAAGAGTGATTTCTTCCCCGTCAATACCATTGGTGGAAGACGGTTGCGAAGCAAGGGTGGCAGGCAGGGGAGGAGCTTCCGCATTGAGCAGAATCTGCATGCCGTTCAGACCCGGACCGCGGATGGCGTCCGAAGAACCGGCGGGCTGGGCACGAGCCGGCGAGATCATTCTCACGGTAATCGTGCCGTCGGACGGAGCAATGTTGTCGAAACGGACCATATTTCCAACACTCTGCGTCTCGATTGTTTCGGCCTCAACCCGAATGAATCCGGGTGAAGGATTGTATTCATCCGAGTTTTGCGGACGCATATAGAGTGTCTTTTTCACTTCATTGAAATCGGCATCGAAGTAGGAAACTTCATAAGCCATATTGAAGAACTCCAGGGGCACCTGAACCGAGTAGAAGATCAATGAGTGGTTGCCCGCCGGCACGCCCGAGATGAACATCGTTGCGGCATCTGAATCGAAGTCGGTTCCGGCGACTCTTAATATTCCGTTCAGCATTCTGGTGGTCGGAGTATCTTCACCGGTACCTGAACCCCAAGTGCCGTCGGCAGTGAAGTCGATGATAACGGCGGAATCATCATTGTTGCTGTCTTTCAGAACACTGAAGTCGTTTCCGTCCATGTTGTTCCAGTAAGCCTGCTGATGGAAACCGGTAATGTCGGATGTTTCCATGGCTGTCGGAGCACCGTTCGCACCACTACCAATCCAACTCAGGCCAATACTGACGGTGTCAGCAGGAGTGAAGAGAAGCAACTCACCTGGAGTGCTGGTATCCAGGAACCCACCACCGGCGACTTCAACGTGATAAAGATCACCATCGTTATCGGCCGTAATAGGCGGGGTTGTATAGCTTGCATTCACAGCACCGGAGATCTTCTCATCGTTCACAAACCACTGGAATTTCCATGGACCGGTGGGGATGACTCTGAAGGTAGCTGAAGCTCCAACCAGTGAAGGGGTAGCCTGTGGCTGAACCTTGATGTTACAGCCTTCGCATGGTTCCAGGTCACCACCGGGGGTGCTGCCCAGGAATTCAACTTCGGCAATCTGCATACAGCAACCACTATTATCTACCGTTGGAAAGATCAGACGATAGGTGGCGTAGAGTTCCGAGTTTTCAAACCAGATATGGTTGGTCCAGAAACGATCAGGAAAATCCGGAACGCTTCCGCTGGATATTTCGGTGAAGGAGACGCCGTCGTTGGATCCTTCCAGCAAATAACTTGTTGGATCACGATCCTCTGCATCGTTGGCCGATTGCAGGGTCAGTCCGGTCACGACTGTTTTACCCACAGAAGGAGTCACGGTGAATCCGGTGTTTGTGATATCTCGATTCAGATATTTGGTAGGCTGACCGTCGATCGCATTGGCGACGCCTTCTGAACCGGGGCTGTTGTCTGAGGTGGCGATGAGAGGATCACCAGGCTGAGTGACATCACCCGGAGCAAGGAAACCGAGCAATTCGACTTCGGCGATCTGCATGCAGCATCCACTGCCGTCGACTTCCGGAAAGAGGACCCGGTATCCGACGTAGGGTGTGCTGTTGTCAAAAAGTAGGGTATTCAAGAAAAAGCGATCCGGGAAATCGGGAACATCGCCTGCAGCAACTGCCTGCCATGATTGACCGCCGTCGTTGGATCCTTCAATGGTGTAGTTGATCGGGTCACGATCCTCTGCATCGTTAGCGGATTGCAAACGAATACCGCTGATCGTCGTCGCACCGATGGATGGCCAGACGGTGAAACCGGTGTTGTTGATATCGCGGTTCAGATACTTGGTGGGCTGGCCGTCGATCGCATTGGCGACGCCTTCTGAACCCGGACTGTTGTCCGAAGTGGCAATGATGTCGTCACCGGGCAGGGTAACGTCGGTCGGCAAATCAGCGGTCACTCCAAGGAATTCAACTTCGGCAATCTGCATACAACAACCGCTATTGTCCACCGTCGGAAAGATCAGACGATAGGTTGCAAAGGCACGATTATTATCAAAGAAAATAGTATTGGTGAAAAAACGATCCGGGAAATCAGCAACCGGACCTTCGGAGATAGTGAAAAAACTTTGACCATCCAGCGAACCTTCGATCAGGTAGGAAGTCGGATCGCGATCCTCAGCATCGTTGGCCGATTGCAGGGTCAGACCAGTCACAAGAGTTCCACCCACAGATGGAGTGACGGTGAAACCGGTGTTGACAATATCCCGATTGAGATACTTGGTCGGTTGGCCGTCGATCGCATTGGCGACGCCTTCCGAACCCGGGCTGTTGTCTGATGTGGCAATGATGTCATCACCTGGTTGGGTGACGTCTTTGATAGGCGAAATTTCACCTAGGAATTCAACTTCAGCAATCTGCATACAGCAACCGCTGTTATCTACCGTCGGAAAGATCAGACGATACATGAGATAGGGAGTCGTATTATTGAAATCGATTCGATTGGTGAAGAATCGAGTCGGGAAGTCTGCTACCGGACCGGAAGAAATTTCAGAGAAGTTGCTTCCATCATTGGAACCTTCCAACAGATAGGAGGTTGGATCACGATCCTCTGCATCGTTGGCCGATTGCAGTGTCAGTGCGGTGACGATAGTGGACCCTATAGAAGGTGTTACCGTAAATCCGGTGTTCTCAATATCCCGGTTCAGGTATTTGGTCGGTTGACCGTCGATGGCGTTGGCGACGCCTTCTGAACCCGGGCTGTTGTCTGAGGTGGCAATGAGGTCATCACCGGGTTGTGTCACATCAAGGAGGACATCAACTACCTCACCGAGGAATTCGACTTCGGCAATCTGCATGCAGCAGCCGCTATTATCTACCGTTGGAAAGATCAGACGGTAGGTCGTATAGGGAATATTATTATCGAAATCGATCCGATTGGTGAAAAAACGCGTAGGAAAATCCTCAACGCTTCCTGAGGAAATCACCTGGAAAGAGGATCCATCATTGGAACCTGCCAGCTCGTAGGTCGTCGGATCGCGGTCCTCTGCATCATTGGCGGATTCTAGTGTGAGTCCCGTCACAATGGTGGCACCTACCGAGGGTGTAACCGTGAAACCGGTGTTATTGATATCTCGATTGAGATATTTCGTTGGCTGGCCGTCGATGGCGTTGGCGACGCCTTCAGAGCCCGGGCTGTTATCGGAAGTGGCGATGATCTCATCTCCCGGTTGCGTGACGTCGCTTTGGGCAAGTGCTGTCGTTCCTACCGCCGCAGCAAGCAGGAAGCACGAGGCCCATTTCAACGCTTTAATACATGTTTTTCGTATCATGGTTTTTTCGCTTAGGGTTAGTACGACTGTGGTTGTTTTTGGGTAAAAGGATTGATAAATATGATCTCAGACCTGTACAGAGTCAACAATATTATGATGAAAACGGCTGTTTTCCTGCCAATTTGCGGGGCATGCTGTTCCAGCGCGTAGTTGTAGGGACCTGCTGCTCGGTTGTGGGGAAGGCTGTCCGAAAAATCGAACGAACCCTCCCTATACTCTGTAGAGTCGGCTGTCCCCAGCCGAAATAGTCGACAAGCTATGCTGAAAATGCGCTGGGGACAGCGCACACTACAGCGGGAGCTGACAAATGGAGTGCCCTACATTCTCGGATTCCTTAAACGAACGTCAATGCGGCGCGCTGAGACTGCACGCCCTACCGAAATATAGCTCAATTCTTCGAAATATCGAGGATCAGCTGCTTCGATTCGGGTGATAGACTGTGCTGAGTCACTTTGCCACCGGGTTGTCTGATTTGGAGTTTCGTAGAGGTATGAGAATTGTAAAGTATTGTGGATAAAGAGCTTTGGGACCAATAACCTGATCCGGATTGAATTTCATGTAGTGTCCCTGCTTTGTTGCCCGAAACCTGCTGAATGGATGTACCGATACCGTCCGGGTTTCCTGGTAGTCCGGTGATTCTAATACGTATGCCGGGTTTTGCCTTGGTATTCCGGTAAATTTTCAAACCGGCTCCATTTTGGGCGACGGCGAGGTCGATTCGCCCGTCACCATTAAAATCACCGGTCACTGAGCCTCTTTGTTCCCCGAAGATGCGGATTCCGGTGACTTGGGATTCCATGGGTTTAAATCCTCCCTTTCCGTCTCCTTTCAAGATGAGCCCGGATCCAGCATCCAAGCGTGGAAGCCCTGGTCGGGTTGCGAAGAAATTCTGGGCAAGGAAAAGATCCTGGTGGCCATCTCCGTCGAAATCGGCCGCATTGATACCGGAAACCGGTGCCAGCTGTGCCTGCCACGGTAGGGTGCGGGCGGTTAATCGACTTCCTGAGTTCAGGAAGATTGTTGTCGCCAGAGTGACGATGGATTTGGTCTGAAGTCGGGGTTGGTAATCCTCCATGAGTTTCGCAAGTGGTTTTTCGCTGAATTCGGCGTAACCCTTGAAGCTCGGGTAAAGGAAAGAGAGCGAAGCCGCCAGAGGTTGAAACATCCGTCTTGGAAAGACTTGTGCAGTAATTGGATCCCGTTCGGTTTCAATCAGGTTAATTTTTCCGACTCTCATCAAGTCGCCGTAGAGCAATTCCAACGGTGCCTCCTTTGCCGCTTGATAGGGACTGTTCAATCCCCAGTTCCCGGCAACCAGGTCCATTCTTCCATCGCCGTTGAAATCTCCGGTGGCAATGCCTTTCCACCAACCGTTCAACTTGTCCAATCCCCAGGAGGCGGTGCCTTCGGTCAAGCGCCCCCCATGATTGGTGAACACACGGATCGGTCCCCAATCCTCCGCAATGATCAACTCAGGATACCCATTTCCGTCCAGGTCGCTCCACAGGGCGCCGGATGCGGATTGCACACCGCGCAGGACGGATTCATTTTGTTCATCGCGACCCCATTCACCTTTTTCGCGTTTCCATAGAACCGAAGCTTGAACCAGCGGGTAGACACCGGGGCGGAAATAACCACCCGTGAACAGGTCCAGGTCTCCATCGGCATCATAATCCGCCACTGCGAGTGCTCCTGCTCCGGTCAGTCCAGGGAAACCGGAAGCCAGTTCCTCGACCTGGTTTTCCTCGATGCGAAGATGAACCACCGATCCGTGGCCCGACGATTCATAACCCGTCGTGCCGATCAGGATTTGATAGCCTGATGATTCGGTTCGGAAGGCAACGATACCGGATCCATCATCCGGCAAAACTTTGATGTTGGTTTTCAATCGACGGAAACCGCCTGGCTCTGATTGTAGAAAGACCGGAGGGAATCCTTTGCCGTTGCCGACGATGAGATCATCCCTACCATCCCCGTTCCAGTCTACACTTGCCAATCCGGGACCGGCCTGGCTCAAGTGGAACGGCAGCAAAGGCTGTAACGCAAAATCATTGATCAACGTTTCCTGATGGGTAAAGACTACTTGTTGGCTGATGTCTTCAAACCAGGGGGTTTGCGCAATGGATTCTTCCTTAGCTGAAGTTACTTTATATGCAGCGGATCCGGGATGATCGATTTCATAGATGCGGTTGGCAAATAGGGATTTAAGTTCGGTTATGGAACCGTCCCGCCAGGCAACATTCAATTTCATAGGTCGATCACCGGCAACCGCCGCAAACACCAGAATAGGATCAGACCCAGAGGTATATCGGCCACCGGAGACAACCTCCCTTGTCTGCACTGCGCCGGATTCATCGTGGAACTCAACCCTCGCTCCGATGCCTTGCGTCTCAAGGGAAGCTCCCTTCAGCCTTACGGCAATTCGAGGAGCCCTGGAGTTGTTCCGGTAAATTCCCGCTTCCGATCCGAGGTTGTTGACGGCGAAATCCAGATCGCCGTCTCCATCCAGATCGAAGGTGGCCATGCCGTGATGAACGCCCGAATGAGCGGTTCCCCAATCAGGAGTCATTTCCTTGAATGTCCAGTTCCCCATATTCCTGAATGCCACAACTGGCAAATCCAGTTTAGGGTAGAGTCGGTTATTCACTAATATTTCCTCAGCCTGGCCTTTACGGCGATCCGCCGGGCTCATCTCAGGATCCCAGGTATGCTGTAGTTTCTGGATTGCCTGTTGTGCATCCATATCCTGGACATCCATGGGATGGCCGGCTGTGATGAGCAGGTCTTCGTAGCCATCCAGGTCCACATCCAGAAACACAGGAGACCATGACCAGTCCGAGGCGGGAAGCCCTGCATAGTCAGCCAGTTCCTGAAACATGCCATTGCCAAGATTGCGGTAGAGGGTATTGCGAAGAATCTGAGGACGGTCCGTAATGGAACCCGGCATCTTAGGTTTCTGTCCCTGGGCAGGCATCTGCCTTTTCCGTGTCTTCAGATCTCGGCTCAGCATATCGACCACAAAGAAATCCATCCGGCCATCCAGATCAATGTCAGCTACGTCCACTCCCATCGAACTGGCGCTGGTATGACGCAATGCCAACTTGGAAGCAGCTTGGAAAACCCCACCGCCCTGGTTGATCCATAAGCGATCCGGAGTCCAGAAATCATTGCAGACATAAATGTCCGGCAGAAGGTCCCGATTGAAGTCCCGGAAGGTGGCGGTCAGCCCCCAGTCCAATGGGTTGCTCGTCAGTCGTCTGCCTTTTTCATCGAGAAAAGAGCCTTGTGTCCAGTCGACCTCTTTGAAATGTCCCATACCGTCATTCAGGAAAAGCTGATCGGGTTCCCCGTACTCCTTCAGTTTTCCATCCACCATGACCAAGCGATTTTTCCATCGGTTCGGGATAACTAATTCCCCTTTGACACGTCGCAGGTTGACGCGACCGCGATCCCGAATGTCTTCTCCACGATTGTTGGTGGCATAGATATCCAGGGTGCCGTTCCCATCCACATCAGCCAAGGCCAACGTCGTCGTGGCAAAGCCGCTCTTCAGTCCACAGAATTCCGTTTCATTGCTGAAGGATCCATCGCCGTTGTTGCGAAAAAAAGTGATGCCTGAATCCAGAGCTGAAACCAAAAGATCCGGAAACCGATCCCCGTTTAAGTCCGCAAAGACGGCCCCTCGAGAGAAACGGTTCTGTAGAGCGACACCGGCAATGGCAGTGGTGTCTTCAAATCTCCCATTGCCGCGATTTCTATACAACACGTTGTCCGACTCCAGCCCACAAAAATAGAGATCCGTCAGACCATCCTGGTCGAAATCCCCCGCCGCTACCCCTGAACCATTCAGCAGTACCCGATTTTCAGCCGCTTTTACTTCACCAAGCATATTCTCGAACAGGACACCCGTCTGATCAGCGGACAGAAGTGTGAATCCGGTGGAACCGTTTGAAGGAATCTTCAGTTCGGCCCAGCGATATCCCGCTTCGTTGTTCCAGTCATGATGCGGGTTTGCGGCCGTATGGACGGTTGGCTGCAACAGCATCAAGAACCCAGGGATGGCCCTAATACAATTCACCATCAATATTTTTATGACATCAGATCCTTTCACTATTTCTTACACTTTCTGCTTTTATCTCTAAACTGAAGATACCGAGTGTTGGAGTTCAAGAATCATCCAACATCAATCCTTCTTTCCTTTTTCGGATTTCTTCTCCCAATCCCTAATTTCCTTTTGTCGTTCGAGGAACGTTTGTCCTTCCGTAATCCACTCCGGAGCGGGGTCGCCTTTGAGGTAGTGACCGAACCATTCCAGAATCCGATAATGGTAATCCACTTGATTTTCTTTTTTGGCCAATCCGTGGTTCTCTCCAGGATACACCAGCATCACCATAGGTTTCTGAACCAGTCGAGCCGCATTGTAGAGTTCGATTCCCTGCTGCCAATCAACGGCACCGTCTTCATCACCGAAGGTGACAAGTAAGGGATTCCTTAGTTGATCAATGTTGAAGATGGCCGAGTTGCGGGCGTAGGTATCAATGTCTCGCCAGAACGGACGATCCATCCTGCCCTGGCTCTCATGAAAAATCCAGGCATCGGTCTTGCCGGTGTTCCAGTAGATGCTCATCGACATGCTCATCATGTTCGTCAGAGGCGCCCCGGCTACAAACGTTGCAAACAGGTCCGTTTGAGTGGACAGAAAAGCTGTTTGGTAACCTCCCCAGGAATGGCCGACCAAGCCAATTCCATTCGGATCAATCATCCCTGTCTCCAGGACTTTCTTTACGGCCGGAATAACACATTCTTTTGCGGACAGACCCGGATTCTGTTTTCGGTAGACAATATCCGGTTGAAAGACAAAATAGCCTTCATGAGTCCAGACGGTTGGATTGTAGGCGGAGCGTTCGGAGGGAGAGGTGTAATAATTGACGTTGTTCGATCGGATTTCATAGATGTAGACGATCATCGGGTATTGCCGGGAAGGATCATAATCCGCTGGATAAAACAAGGCGCCTTGGAGTTTCTGACCGTGTTCATTGACATAGTTGATCAGCTCCGAATGTCCCCATTGATAATCCGCCTGGAATAGATTTGTGTCGGTGACCTGGCGCGTCTCATTCAAGTCTTTTCCACTCACCCAATAATCCGGTGAATCATCGAAATCCTGTTCCAGGTAGCAATAAACATCAGCCTCTTCCGCTTTCAGCAGGTTCGAAATATTCTTTTCCGTCCAGATCCTTGTTTCCGGGGTTTCTCCTGTCGTCATGACAGCATATCCGTATTTCTTGGTTCGGTTGCCGTATAGACTCAAGTAAAGTGGCTTTTCGAGGTCGATCTCTTCTTCTTCGGGATCCAGGTTCACCCATCGGTGAACCGTTTTACTTTCCTTTCCCATGGTCAGTCGTTTGGTTTCAGAGGCATCTGCCGCAAACAACCATAGATCAAATTTGTCATAAAGTACCAACCGGGTGCCGTCTTTTGTCCATGTGACAGAGCCGTAGGGATTGGCGTGGTCTGTGAGGGTGTTTCGCTCTTTGTTAATGAAGGATGTATCCAGACTTTCAGTGAGATTTCGGGATTTGGATTCCTGCGTGTCGTAGAGCCAGAAATGATCGTCCAGGATGTATGGGAGGTAGCGTCCGTCCGGGCTTGAATCATATAAGTATTTGATTCTCTCCAATGCTTTGGTGCGTTCACCGCTGAGTGTATCGATAATATATGCATCAACCAGAGTCGGGCCGAAACGTTTTTCAGTTTCGTAGGGAGTGTTGTCGGTTCCCAGAGCCAGCTTCTGCTTCTCAAACAAGCGCACTTCTTCGGTCAACTCACTGCCTAATGGCACCAAATGATTGTCGGCAATCCACAAAGATGCCAGATAGCTCTTTTTCTTGTCACGATCTTCCGTCTTCTTTTGTCGTGGCATGATCTCGATATCCTGTGCGTGCCAAACTTCAACATCGGCTGCATCCTTCAGTGTTTCTCTCAAAGCCTTGTTTTCCTCCCCCTCCGCCTCGTTCTCGTCAGGTTGTTTTTTCCCCTTTCGTTCGTCTTCCTCTCCCTTCAACAGATCTTCCGGTTTATTGTCCCACTCCTTGATTCCGAAAAACAAGGTTTGCCCATCTTCCGACCATTGCAGGCCTGCATAATCCACCAACCGCATTTCCTCTGGGAACTCGTCATGTTCGATTGGATCCAGCACTTTCTCCTCAGGTTCATCGGAATTTAGTTTCCTCCATGAAATCACTTCGTAATAGACATCCTCATCTTCTTCGAATTTTTTTTCCTTCAAGACGGCAAGGTCATCCGCGTCTTCTCGCCAAATGATGCTTTTAAATAGGGTCTTGTCGGAAGCCAGTGTGCGCAATCGGCCCGTTTCCGGGTTGTAAACCTGGACGCCGTTTCCCGCCTGATCTTCCGCATCAATCGTCATGGCCAGTAGGTTGGCTTCATCGTTCCACAGAGTGGAGGAGATATTTCCGAATCCGGTGTTGATGTCCGTCTTGAGATTGCGAACGATGAGATCGCTACCTTTACTGTCTCTTCCTTTGACCGGGTTCATCTGGATGACCAGGTATTTACCGTCTTCGCTGAAGGCAAAGGACTTCACCTTATCGAATTTGGTGGTTTTGCCATCGCTGAGCTTGTGCAGACCGAGTTTGTCGTAAACCGGCTTATTATCCTTCTCCAGTTTTTCGCGTTCCTTGGTACTGACTTTAATTCGAAAGGCCAGCCATTCATTATCATTGGAGAAGTTGGCTCCGGAGGCTCGTTTGAAGACTTTATTGGAATCAGAGTCCAGGCTTTTTAGCTTGAGTTCATTTTTCCGATTCACACGACGGATAGTGTAGGCCAGCCATCGTCCGTCCGGAGACAGAATCGCCTGGCTTGGATTCTCCCATTTCCCGTAATCTTCCGGTTTCATCGGCTTCCTGGATTCAATGGCCTTGAAATCCGCTTTGTCTGATGGATTCTCATCGGCGAGATCGGATTCCCCGGAGGATGAAAAATGGCACGATACCGAGATTTTCTCCGTGTCAGTGAGCGCTTCTGAGAGGGCGCTGGGCACGCTGATCAACATGAGTCCGCAGGTAAGAAGAATTGCCTGAATCATAATTTCCAGCAAAATGAGGTTTTTGGATACATGGGACTCATAACGATACGATCACGGTTTCTTCAACAAAGTTTCAATCCCCAGACTTTCTCAAATACATAAAAAGCTTCAATGTTTTAATTCCAACAAACCAACCATGAATGCTCCCCATCACAGGTCGCAGTTTGACTTTTACCAGCCTGCAGGGCAATCTCAATACATCTGTGAAAGTCTGTCTGTTGATTCTACCGGTGTGTTGGCTGTTCATCTGCCTGATCGGGTGCGGTAGCATTCCGGAAAGAGATAAGTCCCCCCTTGCCGAAATTGAATCCGGGGTTTATTTGCCGGTGCAAGGTGAATTGGATTCTGATATTGAAGTGAGTCAGCTGATAAAACCGTATCGCGATAAGATGCACGCCGTCATGGATGAGCAGATCGGGGTAGCCATGAAGGATTTGGAGCGGGGCTTACCTGAGAGTTTGTTGGGAAACTTGGTTGCAGATGCCATCCTGTTGCAGGCACGACAATCCTCAGAGGTTCCGGTTGAGATGGCGTTGACAAACAGTGGCGGTTTGCGGGTTCCCTTGTTACCCCGGGGGCCTATTGTCATTGGTGATGTCTATCGACTGGTGCCTTTCGACAACCGGGTTGTTATTCTTACGATGTCGGGACGCCAGATTGAAGAATTGGCGAAGGTTCTTGTCGGTTTCGGTGGGCAGCCGATTGCCGGTTTCTCCTTCCAGATTCATCAGGACGAATTGTCGGTTTCCAATATTAAAGTGGGAGGGGAACCTTTGGACCCCGATCGGGTTTATCGACTGGCCACAAATGATTATTTAGTAACCATAGGCGGGAAATGGGAACTTCTTCAACGGGCGGAAAATCGTAGGGATTTGACGGTCTACCTGCGAGATGTCGTGACGCAGTATATTCGCGATCAGAAACAGATTAACCCTATCATCGAAGGCAGAATTATTTATGCTGCACCCAAATAATAATTCGAGAATGCATCGGCGTCGATTCTTGAAATCATTGTCGATCACAGCGGCTTCAGGGCTTTCCTTATCTGCTTTCAAGGCAACAGCCGAACAAAGTCAATCGCTGGTGATCCTTCATACCAATGATACACATTCCTGGTTGGAGTCGTTTCCGAAAGATCATGCCCAGTTCCCGGGGCTTGGAGGAGCGGCCCGTCGGGCTCATCTGGTCAATCAGATCCGTAGCCAAAACCAGAATGTTTTGTTGCTGGACAGTGGTGATGTCTTTCAAGGCACTCCCTACTTCAACATGTTCGGCGGGGAAGTGGAGTTCAAGGTCATGTCGGCAATGAAATATGACGTTGGTACTCTGGGAAATCACGATTTTGATGGAGGGGTTGATGGACTGGTCAAGCAGATGCCACATGCATCCTTCGAATTCGTCTCCGCTAATTACAATGTAAAGGGTTCGGTTTTGGAGCCGTATATCCGCCCTTATACCATAAAACGATTCGGAGAAATGAAGATTGGAATATTCGGTCTGGGAATTGAGTTTCATGGCCGGGTTCTTTCCAATCTGCATCGAGGAGTTTCTTATGAAGATCCAATTCTCAAGGCAAGGCAAACTGTCGATGAGTTAAAAAGCAACAATTGTCAGTTCATCATTTGCCTCTCCCATTTGGGATACCGCTATAAGAAAGACCTGGTATCCGACATCAATTTAGCTCACGAGGTCCCGGGAATCGATCTCATCCTTGGGGGGCACTCTCACACTTTTTTGGATCGTCCCGACCATATCCGCCACCAGAAAAATTCTGAAACCATGATTCATCAGGGGGGTTGGGCCGGCATCCGGTTGGGCCGAATTGATGTCAGATTTTCTTCTCTGAATCACCCGGTTCGTCAAGAGATCGGTAGCTACCTGATGGATCGGGACAATATGATTGCTTAGGGACCGCTCAAAAATAAATTCACCATTTGGCGGGAGCGCCGTCTTGTCGGATGCAAGGCACAAGGAGGACGTATCCCCTCATGGGGATTCAACCGACGAGTAACGCCGCAGACGGCATGACGCCGCCCCGCCCCTGCGGGCTGGGGCGAATTGGGCTTCTGGCTTCGTTGCTCCTCAGTCACAGAGCTTTGGCTTTGCTCCTTTGTCGCGCCTTGCCAGAAACCCAATTCGCCTCCAGCAATTGGCGAAGTTATTCTTGAGTGGTCCCTTAGAACCTGAAAAAGCCTTCCGCATTCCTTGTGCTTGCTTCCGCGACCTCTTCAAAGGAGCGGTCCATGTGTTTGGCGATTGTCCGGACCACGTGTGGCAGATTCGCCGGCACGTTTCGGTTGCTTTTGGGTTTCGGACTGAGGTCACGCGGCAATAAAAAGGGGGCATCGGTTTCCACCATTAGTTTTGAAAGCGGAATATCTTTTACAATACTCTGTAGGTTCTTTCCGCGCCGTTCGTCACATATCCAGCCGGTGATGCCGATATAACACCCCATTTCCAAGCTTTCTTCCATTTCCTCCGCCGTCCCGGTAAAACAATGAACGACCGCTGCCGGGAGTTTTTGGATGTATCGCTTCAGAATGGAAATGAAATCCTTATGCGCGTCCCTTTGGTGAAGAAAGACCGGCAGTTCGATTTCAACGGCTGTCTGCAGTTGAGCCTCAAACCACTTCTTTTGATCTTCCCGAGGTGAGAAATCCCGGAAATAATCCAATCCGCACTCGCCGATTGCCACCACTTCCTTTTCTGAGGCAAGCTCCCTGAGATTGGATATAGTCGAATCATTACAACTCGTGACGTCATGAGGATGCACTCCCGCTGTTGAATACAATACCCCCGGCCACAATTTTGCCATTTGCAGTGAGGCCCGACTTCTTTCCACACAGGATCCTGTAACGATCATTCGAGACACACCCTGCGATTGTGCCTCTTTCACCACCTGATCGCAATCCGTGTTGAAGGATTTGTGCGTCAAGTTAACTCCGATGTCTATCAATGAACTCATTTATTTTTTTAAGCCTGTCGTCGTTTGGAATAGGCGTTCAGGGCGTCCTTTAATGGCCCCATTGGCCAATGGTCTGTCAATGCTCGGTGAATAATTTGGCAGGCAGATTCCGGAGCGTTCCCGTCGATCGGTGGATCGGAATCCAGATTGGTCGGGAATGAATACCCATCCGCTATGGCTATCACCGTGTCGCGAATCATTGTATCCGAAATCGTTCCGTTCTTTATCCGTGCTAACAATACCGGATAGACCGCTTCAATCATGAGACAATGGTTGATCGTTTCCATCGTTTTTCCAAATGGGGAAGAAATCTGAACCAGGTTGGCGATGCGATCATGGGTGGAGCTGTTTTTTCCGGCCGCATGAAATAAGGCTGGATTGAAGAAAACAGCGTCTCCTTTGTGCAAAGGAAGCTGAACATGATGATCTTCAAAATAGCGGGTAAATACCGGATTCCGAATGGCTCCATAGCCCTGAGAGTATTGATGGGAATACGGCAGGAAGAGGGTGGGGCCGGTTTCCAATGGCATGTCCGAATGAACAATGGCTCCCTGAAGCGTCAAGTATTGTGACATCACCTGGGCATGTGCAGGGAATTCAGCAATGGCTTCGTCGGATTGAAATCCCAGATGATAATCGCGGTGGGCAGACTGGGCCTCGCTTCCGGGCTTGACGATGTTGACTTGCGCCGTCATCTGGTATTGTGGGCCAAGCCAGGCCCGGCAGGCCAATGCCAATAGCGCGTTACCATAGTAGTCGATGAACAGATCCGGTGCCAGGATGCAGGTCTTCTGAATTGAATTCCAGATTCGCTCGTTGTTCCCGAAATGATCTCCTCTGTTCTCTCCGGATATTTTTTCCTTTTCAAGGATCTTCCTGAAAATGACCGTCATTTCATCAATGATGCTTAGGTCAGCAATAGCTTCTGTGATAACGAAAACACCCGGGCCTTCTTTCAGGCAATGGCACAGTTCCGTTTTCAGAGGGAACTCTTTTCCAGGGTTAAGCATTTCCCTTCTCAATGAATCGCCCTCATAAAGGATGATGTTTTCCTTTATCGAAGCCGCAAACGGATAGTCCTGTAATGTTGTATTGCGGGTGCAGACCTTATTTAAGTCTTCAGAACGGAAGCCCGAAGATAGAAAAAAGGAAGGAGAAAGTGATCGAGTCATGACCTGATTACGGGAGACCAAAGATCGCGTTTCACCTTATCACCGGATGAACTGGTTAACAAAGTCAGCTCCCAATCCCGAACTCTCAAAGTGTTTTCGCGCCAGATCGATTTTGGTGTGCACGTTGTCATAGGAAGTCTGGTTTCCGTTCTCGTCCATGTATATCAGGGCGCCGAATACGTGAAACATAGTAATCATTTCCGGGACATCTTCATCCACCACCAAGGTGTGGATTTCACCGGGTGGTTCATAGACGAAGCTGCCTTCCTTCGCGATCCAATCGTGCTCCAGATAGCGCCATGACCCTTTAATGACATAGCCATAAACCGGAGCAGGGTGAAGATGCCGGTTCAGCATGCCGCTTTTCTTCACCCTGAGGAGGTTTACCCATTCGCCGGTAACCGTGTTGAACATGAGTGGACGGAACCATACGTTCAGAGCCTGGGGCACCCAGAGCCGTTCATCTTTCGGCAGTGTCTCAATAACAAGGTCATCCACCTGATCAGGTGATTTGGAATGAAAGGGAATCTGGGCCATAGTAATGAGTTGTCAATATTCAATCCGAATGCTACATTACGGAATAACCGCCGTCTACATTCAAGATGGTTCCGGTAATGAAGGATGCCCGATCCGAGCAGAGAAACAACGCTGCCTGAGCCACCTCTTCCGGTTGCCCCCATCGGCCTAACGGTGTCCGGTTCAATACTGCCATATTACGATTCGAGTCCCTCCGGACGACTTCGGTAAAAGGCGTTTCGATCCAGCCAGGTAACACCGCGTTAACCCGAACTCCGTTTTTTGCCCAGTCGACCGCCAGCGATTTAGTCAGCTGGACAATACCGCCTTTGGAAGCACTGTAACCGGGGGCATGACCGGCGCCGAAATGGCTGTAGAGTGAAGCAATATTCAGGACGCAACCTTTGGCGGCAATCAACTTCGGTTGACAGGCTGAACACAGACGCATCGTTCCATTCAAGTTGACGTCGAGCACCTGTTCAAAAAACTCCGGGATATGTTCCATGCGATCCCGGATGATTGTCCCCGCTCCATTGACCAGGATGTCCAATCGGTCCTGGTCGTGAACTACTTCATGCACGGAATCCGGTTGGGTCACGTCCAGCTCAATCAAGGTAATGTTCTTCTCCGTTGTTCCTTGCTGCGTAAAAGCGGTAGTTGCCGCAAGGCCGGCCGCAATGACCTGACATCCTTCCATAGCCAGCGCTTCCGCAATCGCCCTACCGATTCCACTGGTGCCTCCGGTAACGAGGGCCCGTTTTCCTTGAAAATAATGACTTGTTGGTTGTGACATTTGTGTTTCTTCAGGTGATCGTAATGGAATCCGAGCCTCACAATCAATCCTGTTTCAGAATGTTCCGAGGACCTTGGCTTTCTCCTGGGTGATAATTACATCCGGTACTGTTTGGATGCAGCAAATCACATCGCACCCCGGATCGTTGAGCCATCCCAATATCGTTCGACGATCAGGGGCATGTCTTCCTGGTTATCCAAAGTATAGACTGAGATGGCAATGCCCATTTGTTTGAGGTTCGAAGAACAATCGGCAATGTGGGACATCTTTTCAGCTCGACTCAAGGCCGGAAGTGCCAAACTCGCTAAGATGGTAATAATGGCAATAACCATTAGCAACTCGATCAATGTGAATCCAGCTATGAATTTCATTGTAGCTGTTTTCATTCACTATGGACTGACTCCGTGCCATATGTCTGTCAATATCATTCAAGTCTCAAGGAAAACTCACATTCTCCTCTACCGCCTTGCCTTCGCGACGATTGTGTATTCTCGTGGCTCGAAACCCAATCGCACACATTTCATGTGATATTTAACTGGGTGCCGTGCCATAAGACTTCCCGGATTAATGGTTTTATTCTATCGGCTTGTGGATTGGAACTGTAGAATGAACAAGGTATGTCCCGAAGTGAGTCCAAGTAGTGGGAGAATTATATTGCGGAAACTTGAATGTATGATTTGTTTCTTGAGAGCCGTTTCCCGTTTAATTGGTTTTTGTGAATTGAATTGAATTGAAAGGTAACAGATTTTGGAAAGTCGAAAAGCAGCGCTGTTGATTTGGGCCAGGATGGCCTGTTCTGACGGAGAAATCCTGGATGAGGAAAAACACTTCCTGCACGAGATGGCGGAAGCGGTGGGTATTCCCGATTCCGTCGACGACCTCTTCAATCAGGCCCAAACGGCTGATCTTGATTCCCTATACGATCAAATACCAAAATATGAGGACCGGTTTTTTGTTCTGCTACGCTCTTATATGATGGCGCGGGTGGATGGTTGCGTCGATGCGGAAGAGGAGTCGATGTTTGTCAGCATGGAAAAACGGTTTGAAATTAAACGGGAAGACGGTGAGCTGGTCCGAAGGACTGCCGAGAATATGGAAAACCCCGAATCTGAAGTCATGGATCCACGGATCGAGGAGTATTACCAAGCTTCGTCTTTTTCTGAACCCGTGATTTGATTTCTACTGTAAAGCTCTGATTCCCACGGCCATGGCATGCTCCACCGTCAAAATCCTTTTCTACGCCGTCAACGGAATCGGCTTGGGGCATTTGACGCGACTGAAAGCCATCGCCGATGAACTGAAGACGCTGGTGCCCGCATTAGGCGGAATCGCTGATTTTTATTTCATTACTACCAGTGATGCTTCGAATGTTGCCGGTGATTATCCGGTATTTAAACTACCCAGTAAGACTTCAGTTCGATCTTCGGGAAATCATCGTGAAGGCTATATTGCTTCTGCCAAGATGATGGTATCCAATGTGGTCTCTCATCTTCGTCCGGATATTCTGGTGATGGATACGATTCCTGAGGGTTCCTTTCACGAATTCCTTTTCATTCGTGATTTTGCCCGGAAAACGGTCTTCATCAATCGCCAACGGAATCGTGAAAGAGCAACCGGTAAGTCGCAACAGGCACACATGAGCCTGTACGACCGGATTTTGGTTCCCGATGACTTCTCCGCGGCCTCGAGTTATCCCATGAGTCCCGATTTGAAAAAACGGTGCCGCTACACTGGACGGATACATGGATTCAAACAGGAGAAAGCTTGGCAGAAGAATCGGGTCCGTGAGTATTTTGGAGTCAAGAGTTCACAGAAACTGATATATGTATCTTCGGGGGGGGGAGGGGATTCAAAAGCAGAACAGGAGATCGAACAACTCCTGCTGGCATTGGCAGAGAATCAGGACTACTTTATCCTTGCCGGATATGGTCCACTTTACCGAGGTCCAAAACTTTATCGTTCCAACTTGATCCCGTTGGTGGATCCCGATGTAAGTCGCTTTTTCCTCGGACTCGATGCCGCGCTTTCTGCCGCTGGATACAATACTTACGAAGAACTGCTTGCTGCGGGTGTTCCTTCTCTGTTTTACGCCCAGCAAAAAGGTATCGATGTCCAGGCCGAGCGAATCGCCGATGGCAAAGCCGCCGGTCTTCACGGAGAACTGACCGGGTTCGATCCGATTCTGGTTCAATCTAAATTGGAAGAACTGCTGAATGGACATTTAGGCTTTGAAATCAGGAAAAACTTGATCCAACGTGGTGTTCCCTTCGGTGCCTTGACCGCTGCCGTGGAGATTCTCACCATTCATGAATCTCTTGCCTGCTCGACCATCGATCGCCGTCGGCTCGGATTTGTCGCCGCCTTGCGTCGGGCCCGGTCACAGGATGCCAGTCTCGGTTGTTTTAAAAAGCGAATCGGGTTTTCGTTGCTTTGGATGGATCTGAAGTGGGATCGGTCCACCGCAGAAGATCTGATGGATCGTTTGCGCTTGGATTGGAATCGGCTTGACCCATGCGCGTTGCCTCAATCTGTCGTCTCACTGATTCAATGGGGCGATCAGTTGGGATGTTTTGCTGAACACCTTGGATGGAACCTTAAAACCATGGAAAAATTCCTTAAGCGGTTTGGAGATTCCTCCTCGGATCCTGAATCTTTGGCTCGTCAATTGGGACAGATCCTGGAATCATTACTCCGAAGTCTCTCTTCTGAAGAGGTTTCGTCCTTTCTTCAGGAAACTGCAATGAATGTGGTCCGCGATCAGGTCCCTTCCCTGTTAATGGAATTTGCAGATCGTCAGGAGCAAATGGCCAATGCCGGCTCTTTGGAAAACCGGCTCGATTTACACTCCGACCGGAAGTCAGACGATCGAATTGAATGTTCGCTTGAAAACGGTAAGGCGAAACCCAAATCGATTTAAACGAAAGCTTATCATGAGAACAAAACAGGACGGCATTCATGCCGCACAACAGGCCATTCACGAATACCAAAGACAAATAAATGATTTGCAGAATGAACGTCGGCGTATTCAGGCCAGTGTCGAGCAAGTCGGGGAACAACTAAATCAGACCCTGAGCGATCTGGCGAAAGGGTTGTTGCCGTCCAATGAGCGTCGTCCTGTGGAACGGGCTGCCAACGAAACCGGTGCCCTTCACCTTCCGACCGCTCTGGCTGAACTTGAGCAGAAACGAATCGATTCGGTGGATGAGATTTCAACGATCGAAGCCTCTGAGAATTACATCAACCGGGAGCTGTTGGTTCATTCAGTCACCGGAGAATATTCGCTGAAAATCAATGAAGCCGAAGAGACGGTCGGGGCCTTCAAGGCAGTTGATGAAGAATATGATTTTAAGGAATTCCAGTGGTTATACGAACGTGAACATCACAAGGAAAAGCAGCATGGCGGATTTAAGAAATTCTGGAGAGCGGTCAGTATGGCATCCAAACGAGAAGCCAAAGCCGAGACAGTGGTTTTGGAAAAACTCAATGCGGCTTCCTTTATTGGGTGTGTAGAACGCTATGAACAAAACCTGGAGAATGTAGAACAGGCTGAAAACGAACTGCAATCCTGGAAAGATAAAAAACAAGGTGTGATCGATCAAGTCGAACGGCGCGATTTCTTAAAGGCATGGGTCGAGAATTATCCGATGGAAAGCGTCTCCGAACTCAGAAATCAGTTGAGTCGCCACCTCTGTAATTGCCACTATCAGGAGCTACATGACACGATTCGTCCCGCAGGTAAAGTCATGGTCTCTAAATGCCATGCTCTCTCCAAGAAAACCGAGTACTTCCATGATATGATCCGTTCCATGGATAATGAGATCGCGGACAGGCAAAAACGCATTGAAAGTATTTCCCGGGTCAAACAGAAATGGAGCTACAAACCTTACGGTCCGATGCGCGGTGATAAAACCAAATGGCTTTGCGAACTACCCGAAATGAAACGGCGCAGTACAGCCAAACGACTCAACTGGACCCAAACCATGCATCACAATGTTCATGGATACGACCGGTATGACAATTATGATGCCTTCATGACCGCGGGGGTCGTTTTTCTGGCATACGATGCTTTCAGCTATAGGGCGGATGAACGTATGCCTTATGAGGGATATTCACGGACGATTATTTCCGATTTGGATGGATTCCGAAATGAACATGATCAGGACAGTGCCGACTATGGCATTTTCAAGGAATCAATCAATGATTACGAAGATACCGACGAAGGCTGGGATGATTCGTCAGATGAAGAAGCCATGGACAGTGCCGATGCTGCCATGGCCGAAGAGCTTGAACTGGGTGACCAAGTATCAATGGAAGATGAGTCATAAAACCCTGATGGGTTACTGCAAGAAGGTAGGGCTCGCTGCCCCAGCGCGCCGTATGAGCAGTGAAATAATCACTCAGTAAGAATGAGAACATTTCACAAAAATCCAGTATTCAGTTACGCATGCAGCGCGCTGAAGCAACAGGTCCTACCCATACTCTTCATATTATTATTGGCATGTCCCTTCATACTATTTGGTGCGGTCGAGCAGCGTCCAAACGTCCTCTTGATCATGGCGGATGATCTGGGGTTTTCAGATCTTGGATGTTACGGTGGTGAAATTAAGACTCCGAATCTCGACCGTCTCGCGGCAAAGGGAATTCGGTTTACCCAGTTCTACAACACCGCCCGTTGCTGGCCGACCCGCGCGGCCTTGTTGACCGGTTTTTATGCTCAGCAGGTGCGTCGTGATAAAATCCCCGGAATTCCAAGCGGCGGCCGGGGAGTTCGTCAGCCCTGGGCTCGCTTGTTACCCGATCTGCTGAAGTCATCGGGTTATCGATCCTACCATTCCGGAAAATGGCATCTTGATGGTATGCCTTTGGAGAATGGATTCGATCGTTCTTATTACCTCAAGGATCAGGGACGTTACTTTAATCCAAAAGTTCATTGGAAGGATGATGTAAAACTGTCACCGGTAGAAAAAGACTCCGGCTACTTTATCACTAAGGCCATTGCGGATCATGCCATCGAGTGCCTGAAGGAGCATGAAGAGAAGCATACCGACAAACCGTTCTTTCATTATCTAGCTTTTACCGCTCCACACTTTCCATTGCACGCTCTTCCTGAGGATGTTGAACGCTACCGGGAAACTTATCAGGAGGGTTGGGAATCGATTCGTCAAAAACGATGGAACCGGATTCAACAAATGGGCTTGCTGAAGAATGGAAAACTTTCTCAGGTCGAGCCGGACCTCGGTCCACCATATCATTTTCCTGACCACTTGAAAATACTGGGAGAAAACGAAGTCAACCGGCCGCTTCTTTGGAATGAATTGACGGATGGTCAGAAGATGTTCCAAGCCGAAAAGATGGCATTGCATGCCGCTATGATCGACCGTATGGACCAGGAAATCGGCCGTGTCCTGCAGCAGCTTCGCAATATGAATGCGCTCGACAATACCCTGATTCTGTTTCTGTCGGACAACGGTGCCAGTGCTGAAATTATGGTGAGAGACGATGGTCATGATCCTGAAGCAATTCCAGGCTCAGCCGCCACCTACCTCTGCCTTGGGCCCGGTTGGTCGACCACGTGTAACACCCCATTCCGTCGGCACAAGACTTGGGTTCACGAAGGCGGTATCTCCACACCGTTGATAATGTCCTGGCCGAAGGGGATCAAATCTCAGGGCGAATTGCGCACCAACCCAGGTCATGTAACCGACATAGTCCCAACCCTCCTCGACGTAACTGGAACCACTGCTCCGAAAATGTGGGACGCGCATAAAGTTCCACAGACACCAGGTACCAGTTTGTTGCCGGTGGTTTATCAGGATCACTCGGTAAAACATAACTATTTCTGGTGGTTTCACGATGGACACCGGGCGCTACGCATGGGTGACTGGAAAGTGGTGGCATCAAAAAACGAACCGTGGGAACTCTATGATCTCAGCACTGATCGAGCTGAAGAAGTGAATTTGAGTAACGCCAACCCCCAATTGACAAGCCGCTTGAAAGCGGAATGGAATAACCGCATGGAGGAATTCAGGCAATTGGCAATGAGGAATTTGACTCAAAAGGGAAAATAGATCTCATCGACGACAGTCATAGTTTTTCAACCGGCTGCTAAGGTAGGTTTTTCTTTCTCCATTTATAAAGACAACTGTTCAGGTAATTGCGGGTTCCCATCTGAAGCCGGTTGGCAATCCAGGAAACCGGCATAACGGTTTCTTCCCTTAGTTTTTGCGCAATTTCGACTTTATCAGGATCTCCTTTTAAACGTTGCTTCAGATCCTTGAATCGCCATTTTCTCTTCTTCAATTCATCAGAGATAATCCGGTTCGCTTTTTGTTCCTCCACTTCGTGACGCTCAATTCCATAGTGCTCCGGACCGAGGTGATCCATCTGTTGCAGAAGTTCTTTCTTTATATCATCTTCACCATAAAACCATCCCCGGCGAATGGGACGGTAATCCTCATCTTTTTCATTGGCTCTTCTACCTTCCAAATCTGATTCCAAGCGTCTCCTGCCTGCAGGACTGTCTTTTGGAATTCTATATTCACCAAGTAGTCTGTTTAGGTATAACCAATCGGGTCTGTTTGAAGGCGCGGACAGATAATAAGACCAACTGCTCCACCGAAAGGTTTTTAATGGCGATTGGGTTCTTATCAATTCGGCTCGGGCGGGATTCAGATGCACATAGTCGCATACAGTTTTTAAATATCCACTTTGGGAACCATCCACAATCAATGATTTATACCTACCAGAAAACAAATGACCGGTAACTTTTTGACGCCGGTTAAATCGAATTGTATACGTCCCAAGCAGCCATTTCATTCCTGACACCAAATTCGCCTTGGGCGTTTCTAAAACTAAGTGAAAGTGGTTGGGCATTAAAACATACGCATGAACCATCCAATCGGTTTTGGTGCAGGCTTCCGAAAGAGTTTTTAAGAAAAGTTTGCGATCATGATAATCTCGAAATATAAGCTCTTTCCGATCCCCCCGGTTCACGATATGGTAGATCGCTCCCGGATACTCAACTCTCAGTTTACGTGCCATGGGTCAATTATGATTGTTTGTATTGAGTTGTCAATAATGAGAACTGTATGCATTAAGCGGTAAGAGCAAAAGATGGCTTCCTTTCAGGTGAACGGGTT
>DUCD01000209.1:0-3020 GCA_012959985.1 Verrucomicrobiales bacterium
GTTAGCGGCGCTTACATGGAATTGGCACCGAAACCGGAAAAACGAAATTCTTCTTTGGGTTCTATTATCACTCAATGGATGGTTATTAATTAAGGGCTTAAAATTAGGTATCGGTAGAGCACGCCCCGAGTTATGGGATTGGGCTGTTTCGGTGAAATCATATTCATTGCCCAGTGGACACGCATTGGCAGCGGCAACTCTTTTTCCATTAATGGCGCGTCTTTGGATTCAGTGGAAACCAACCCACCGGAAACGGGCAATGACCGCAACCGTCCTCATGGTTCTCTATGTCGGAATAGGAAGGTTGTATTTAGGTGTGCATTGGCCAACAGATGTTCTCGCCGGTTGGATAGTCGGAGGAACTCAGACTTGGGTCGGCTTTAGGATTGCGGCACGCTACAATAAGAATTGAACCTTGAGCTTTTGGAGAAAGAAAAATTCCCTGTGCCGTGCCCTGGGGACGACTTGGTGGGTTGAAATTCCTTCCCCCTAATCTGGGTCGATCGACAACTGGATTGGAGGCGGAACGATCAGTTTGCCGTTTTGATCGAATTTCGGAAACCACCGTTGTTGATCCGCAACACGACCAATCCTTGTGTTGCCGCAACGGTTCACCAGTGCCTTGTAAAAGCGATCTGCGGCCTGAGGATCGAGGCGTTTTATCCACGCTCCCGCTTCACAGAAAACTTTTGCCGTTTCCATTGTATCATCCGGCATGAGCTTCAATGCTTCCCAGGCAATATCCGCCGCGAGAAAACGATAATGATACCGCTTGAACGGACTCACTCGAGTCCGATTCACTCGTTTAACCTCTTCATCCGTTGGACGCAATATTGTCTTATTCTTTGGTGACTGTCGCCACTCCAAGGTGACACCGTCCGTGAAACTTCCACCGTGCACGGTCCAGTCGGGATCCAGTTCAGTTCCGAACAATTCCATGCCAGAGTAGCGTGTCGTTTTCGCCACATTCCAAAGCGCATCAGCACGGTCAACCTCAGATCGCGTTCCATCGTTTCCAATGGCCATCTGCACCCGCCGTTGATCATTCAGGATACGCCACTTCTCAGGATAGTATTTCCCGGCCTCGTCTCCCCGTTTGTCTCTGGCCAATCGTCGAGCCAGAAGAAACCGAATCCGACTCAGGATCCGGTCCTCCGGCACGCCACTGCCCCACCAGTACCAGTGAATTTCAGATAATCGCAGTTCGCCTTTCTTACTATTTGTTGGTGCCAAGGGCCACTCCAGATCCACGTAATCCACCAACTCTTCGATCGTCAACACACGCTCTGCAATATAAGCACCATCCATCCAATAACCGGATCTTAATAGTGCATCCAATGTTTCGACATAATCCCTTCGCTGGAGTTTCAGCACCGCCAGTTCAGCCTGGGCATGCTGTTTCCCTGGTCGACGGTAGTAGGTTCCATCGTCGTCAAAAGTAACAAGATTTTCCATCAGCGACTCGGAATCATTATGCGCAGCTTGAGTAATCGACGAATCATGCAACGCCAATGCCTGCACCACTTTCGAG
Organism: Verrucomicrobiales bacterium; assembly: GCA_012959985.1. GTDB lineage: Bacteria > Verrucomicrobiota > Verrucomicrobiia > Limisphaerales > DUCD01 > DUCD01. Next base: position 1,532 of record DUCD01000209.1, read on the forward strand.
AGGGCCGCCGTTGCCTTATCGATATCTCCGGATTTGAACAGCAGTTTTGCTCTTAACCATGAAGCAGTTAATGAATCTTCCGGGCATCGTTCCAGATAACGGGCCGCGAGTCGGTCCAGTCCACGTTGGTAGGCCGCCAATGCCAGGTATTCAAGCAACTCAGATTCAACAATACCTGCGTTTTCAATCGCCCTGACCCAATCATAGAGCCGCTGTATCTCCGAATCCAATTGGGGTCCCCTTCCCCACCTCATCAGACTCGAGCTGGAAACAAGATAAACCGTAGCGACTTCCCGAACCTTCGGCACCTGTGCCATTGCCTTTAGAACATCACCTCCCTCATCAAATGCAGCGTCAACAGCCCACCTGATAGAGGTAAGCGAAGTACCCTGTTCACCGGTCGAGAGATGATCCAGATACAGCTCGATCGCATGGACAAAGTCTTTCTGGTTCAGAGACGCTTTCGCCTCCCATCCATAGCTCGAGGCACTCAGACCAATACGATCGACAAATCCTAGAGCGGTCAACTCCCTCACCTCCTGAAACCGTAGAGCGGATCTCGATGGATCGGATTCCAGATCGAGTTTCCCCAGCATGAAAGCGGCCCAGGTTGACCGGTATTGGCGTGATTTTTCTGGCAAAGTCAGAACCTGTTCCCAATATTTCCGCGCGGTCTCAGTGGCTCCTCTATAATAGGCTATACTGCCTCGAAAATAGAGATTAAATTCGATTGGGAGCCCCTTTACAACCAGAGGCACATTGAACAGCGGCGCCGGATCTACCGGTTCATCAATCCAGGGAGGCGTTCCTTTCTCCCACACTTCTCGGGCCTTACGGTATTTCGCAATCTTTTGACGGCTTATCTCATGACCACTGAGAATCGACCTTTGCATATCCACGGAAATGGATTGATCCGCCAATGCCATTTTCAGATCTTTCATAGCTCCATCCATCGTCTGCACGGCATGTCCCTTGGTCGGTGGAAGCGTTTTAAAACCGGCTTCCTTCGCCTCGTTGAGTCGAACGATCTGGCGATGAAACAAGACCAGCGGAGCTCGCAGAATGGCTCGATCGCCGTCGTTGAGGAGCCAGTTAGGGAACCAAGGCCCACAGGCCCACAATACGGGCACAAGGGCGGAGACAGTCATCACTCCAATCGCCAATCTAGATTTCTGATAGTTCATAAGATGCTTTGGCCAATTCATTAATTCTCAACCAACCGATCGCCTGACGAGCACCGGGACGAAGCTTTATGGGAGGGACATCAGAGTCCGGCACAAAATCGACAGCAGTCCCACCCGCATTACTCATGGAATATCCTCCGAGCCCATCTCCGGCCACCAGCCGCCCCCCCTCCCAGGTTAAGCGCATCGACGCCCTCACACTACTTTCCGTTTCGCCATTGTTTTCGAGGAACACTTCGATCAGGCCGCGCATGATGCGAGGTTGAAAAACTTGAAGAGGACTGGAAGCAGCTGCAGGAAGGGCG
>DUCD01000209.1:3030-4222 GCA_012959985.1 Verrucomicrobiales bacterium
TTTGTTCTGGCGACCGATGCAGTACGAGAACCTCACTTTTTTCTGCGGCGCTTCCAGACCTTCGAACGGCGGAAAGCGTTTCCCAGGGCCAATTCAGACGATCACCATCAACGGGCAGCCGAAACCAGATGATGCCCTTCATGCATTTAGGCCGCCGTTCCTTCCATTCATTGACCAACAAACTCATCTCATACGGATCTGCGTACACTTTGTCGGTGATGGCACGGTCTATCTGATCAGAGCGCGGCACCTCTGCCGATACTCCGACGAACTGTCCTTGAAGATCATAAGAAATCGAATACCCATAGGTCGGAAGAGCCACACGAAAATCGATCCCTATCCGTCCTGCTTTACTGATCGCCGAACGTGCGGCCACTGGATCACATAAGGCACCATGGTCACCCGGTGTTTTCGGACGTCTTAACGAATGAACTTGGAGAACATACCCATCGCTTGCGGTTGCCAAATATCGAAAGGAACGGCGATCCAGCCAACTGGGAAGCGCTGTGATCACCAAAGGCACAGGGCTGATCGCTTCACGAATCGTCTGCACCCAGACACGGTACCCGTCGAGTTTCGACTCGGCACAATCAAAATCGAGCTGGAATTCAGAGACTCTGACTCCTGCATCTTCGGCTTCCGAAATCAAGGTTTCAGAAACTCTTACCAACCATTGGGTTAAATCTCCTGCCGAGTCGAAAGGACCGGAAAACGCACCCAGGCGCAAAGCTAAACCGACTTTTGCACCGCACGATCTCAGAGTTTCGTAATCCAATTGGATGCGACGGACGCTCCTCTCTCCACGGGGCCAGCTCACCTCTGCGTGAAGAACGACAAGGTGAGCGAATGACGGCCCGTGTTCTTGAACCGATTTCGACACGGCGCTATTCCATTCCCGCTGCCAAACATATACATCATCGCCCATCTCACCTGAGACCATGGGCATGGGAGGAACAGAGATCCAGGCAAGGACGGAACCAATGAATAGAACCCCGAAAACCAAAAACAAATTAACTGGTTGCTTCACTTAAATTCCGGTAGGGGTACGCCAAGGTGATCGAAGCATTTTCTTAGAATGTGCTTTCGCCTCGTCTTAAGTTTCGAATAAGAATCACTGAGGTTCCCCCGGTTTAGTGAACAGGTCGCGTGCTTAATTCAGGTATACTGTATTTGTTGTTTCTCTGCAATCGGG
>DUCD01000210.1 GCA_012959985.1 Verrucomicrobiales bacterium
GATTATATGGTTCAAATCCATAATACTTTTCATTAACAGTTTTACCACCAACCGAACCATATACACTCGATGAACTAGCATAAATCAATCTTTGTCCATCTAACTTCTCTATTAAGTCAATAAAGTTTCTAACGTTATTGTTAAAACAACTATTAAGATTACCTTCAGACATCTTAACACTTGAATGTCCAGCCAATCATTGTCATTGTTCTGTTGGTTGAATCCTTGGCAGAACTTCAGCATGACACAATTCTGAATTCGTAAATTGGACAAAGTCTTGTCCGTCCCGTTGGTCAGAGTGAGTTGCATCCGGATGGATTCCTTTTCCGCACGGATCCGGGTGGAAAAGGAGATGCCATTCGGTAGAGTTCTTGTGAAAGAAAGCTCTCCTCGCTCCGGAGTTCTTGTCCATTCTAAGGGCTTTAATTCGATTTCCTGTTCTGACCAGATTGTCGGTACATGGGTGTGAGCCAGGTAGGTCAGACCGAGATTTGACCAAACGGCTTCCGGAATGTCGAGGACGGCATAACTTTTTGGATCCCATGGTGTGAACACAGAAAATTTGGTTTCCCTCTGGGGGCGGACGGCTCCTTCAACAAAGTCAATACGCGGATGGCGCCCCCCGGGGTAGGGGAGCATCTTTAGTTTTTTTCTGTCTTCGGTGGCTGTTGAAGAGGCTTTCTTAATCTTGAGTCGATCGACCCATTCACGAATTTCATGATCTTTCATTCCGGTGGCCAACTGGATTTCAGGGTTGGTGTAATCATGGTGAGTGATCATGTTTTCCAACCAGAATTTCATTTCCGATTCGGGGGTCGGTAATCGATGGTTCGGTGTTCGTTGATCGGAATCATCGGGAGTGTCTGGTGTAACGAAAACCGGTGTTGAGAGTTTGAGCTGATGGCCCTGCCGGGATTGGTAGACCATTTCTCCCATGAAGGCCAGATGCCCGCTTTCCGGTGTCGGGGCTTGAAACTTCCAGCTATGCCGGCTCCTCTCCTTCAGTCCGACACTGCTCCAACGGTTATCCCGAAAATCCCGGTCTTCTGAATAAACCGACCAAAGCTTTGCCGATTCAGCTGGAAGGTTCGATTGGATTTCAAAGAGGGGATCCTGAAATGGCTTGCGGCTTACTTTCCATTCCAATTGTGGCAATGGTTCTTTCTTGAGAATCATATGGTACCATGTTCCCAAAGTTTGGATGGCCTCCTTGCCTCCATCTAAATCGTGGCCGGCATTCGGGGTTTGATAAATCCATTTCTTTTCGGGAAGACGGTCCCAATAGTGCCGTAAGCTGTCCACTGTCCAATAGGGGTCGTTTGTGCCGAGAAGAATTAACTTTGGCATGTGAAATTCTGAAGCGTAGGAATACGGATCCACCCAGGATCTCAGCCGTATCATTTCCGCATCATCCTCGCGATCGACCAAATTCAATTCGGTGTAATCATTGATCTGCTCACTCTGACGTCCGAACATTCTTTTAGCCCAATTTGTCTGCACTTTCATATTCAGGGTATCGATAACCATGGGGGCAATGGCCATGACTCGATCATCAGCAGCGGCTGTCAACCATGTGGTCCAACCCCGTTTGGAAGCTCCCGAAACCAGAAATGATTTGACGTCATATCGGGAGTTTTCTTTTTTAAGACATTCTTGAATTGCCTGCATTGCGCTGACGGCACTCTTCACCATGGGAAATAATAGTGGCCAGGTTTCATCACCCGTCTTCAGAAACTTGTCAAAAGTATAGGCAATCAAGGCATCTTCCTTGCGACCTCCGTATAAGGGTTGATTGGGCACGTTTGACAGCACGGCGACAAAGGTGCCGGTTTTTTCTGCAATTGTTTTCAATCGTTTCATCGATCTTGTGCCGTCCCCGTCGCCGGTGATGAACAGCAGGCCGGTTTGGGTGAATTCAAAAGGATTCGGCATGAATATTCGGAGATGATGTTGCCATTTGCCTCCTCTCCAAGTCTGAGATGTCAATTCAAGGTGCAGTTCCCGTCCTTCCGCCTCTGTCTGTTTTTTGAGGATTTCCCACTCATAGCTGGAATCCGCTTTGTTGACGTAACGTTGCAAAGCATTTTGAGTGGATTTATCTGCAAAGGACTCGATGGGACTCAAGATAGCTGGAAATACGGTGACCAGAGGGAAAACCAATAATTGAAGCGTACGCGTAAATGGATGCATATTTTACTAATTAGATAAAAAAGAACAGAACGGTCAAGACTCAAGGTGAGCCAAATAGCTAAATCTACCTACGGCCTGTAAATTTAATCACCAAAGATGCAGGTTAAAAGGGAGCCCGGTTCATAAAACCCTCTTTTCTGCAATAAATCGACGATTCCATTTGAAATCATCATGAATTGACTTAGGTTAACTCGTTTTTGGGAATAAACCCGCTTTATGAAGTATCAAATCTCGGGTTGGGAATAGATTTATGAAGATTGCAAAGACCAGTATTATATTGTCGGCTGTGGCCCTAGCATTTGTTTGGGGACTGACAGATTTAAACCAGAAGACCGGTTCTGTATATGCCGAAGCAGCGGAAGTTAAGAAAGCACCCTCCTGGAGTTTGAAGGGCATGGACGGGAAACTTGTGAAATCTGAAGATTTCAAAGGGAAAGTTCTTGTTGTCGATTTTTGGGCCACTTGGTGTGGGCCATGTGTGAAGGAAATCCCCGGTTTTATTGAACTGGAGAAAAAGTATGGAAAACAAGGTTTTGCTGTGGTCGGTATTTCAATGGATGACAGTTCGGACCCGGTAAAAAAATTCATTAAGCGCAAGAAAGTGAATTACAAGATCGTCATGGGCGACAGTAAGGTTACCCGGGATTTCGGCGGTATCAGCGCTATTCCAAGAACTTTCGTAATTGATCGAAAAGGAAATATTGTGCATGGCCACATCGGATATGGCTCCATGGAATCGTTCGAGAAAGTCATCAAGCCTTTTTTCGAGGAAAAAAACTGAATGTATAATTGAGGACACGCGGTCCCCGGGGTTCTTCCTTATGATCACATCGCCGCCACGGTGCGCTGAAGACAGCACGCCCTACCTTATGTGACGGTGCTGCCTCTTGGTAAAAGGCGAAATTTTCAGTTTTTGGTATCTTCCTGAATTGATTTCCTTTGGGAGATGTTTGGCCAGGAAACGTGGAGTATCCAAGTGCCCCGTGTTCCGGTAATCGTCCAGAATTGATTCGGCAACCTGTTGGTCAGGAATATCCTTGTCACTCACAAGGTATTCCAGCAAGAATTTCATCAGAGAGGTCAGGCCGATGGAATGGGATCTTCCGATCTTTGAATACAACCAATCCGACCACTTCATAAACTCACGAAAAGGAGATTCTGAATTTTCCCATATTAGGGTGACTGACTGACCGAATCGTCCACTGTTGGCCGTTAGGTCCCAATATCGTGCGAACCTCTTCAAGCGTTGCATTGTCTGGAAATTCAGAGAATGATTGAAGAGTAAATCGAAGGGAGGTTGGTCATTGTAGCACATACCCCATGGTTCGTCATGTCGCCCGATAGGCGTACCCTTCAGACGTTTCAGAATTCCCACTTGGATTTCATGGGGGCGGAGGCTTACCAGATGGTCAAAACCACTCCCGAAACTTTCCAAGTCCTCTCCAGGTAATCCGACGATAAGGTCGACATGCAAGTATACGCCGGTTTGTTTCTTGAGATAAAGTAGGTTGCCATCGATTTGACTGTAATTCTGTCGCCGATGGATTCGGGTCGCCACTTCGGGGTTGAAGGTCTGGATTCCAATCTCAAACTGCAGGGCCCCCTTGGGGAATTGGCTGATCTGTTCCCTGAGTTCGACAGGCAGACGATCCGGGATCATTTCAAAATGTAGAAACATTCCTTCGCGATATCGTTCAAGGAAAAAAGTGAGCAGTTTCAGTCCGGTCTGAGTGCTGAGATTGAAAGTCCTATCCACAAACTTGAATCGAGTCACTCCCCGTTTCATAAGATCTTCCATATCGTTCATGAACTTGGAAGTGTCGAATGGTCTTACCGGTATATCCAGAGAGGACAGACAGAACTCACATTTAAAAGGGCAACCCCGAGATGCTTCTACATAAATGACTCGATGGGCAAGATCCTCCGAATTATAATATTCATAGGGTGATCTCAATTTTTTGACATCGGGTAAGGGGGCATGAAAAACCTTTTGTTCCAGGCGATCATTATTCAATAACCGC
>DUCD01000211.1:0-16788 GCA_012959985.1 Verrucomicrobiales bacterium
AAACTATGGGATGCGATCCATTCCTTTGCGGCCGCAACCAAGGCATGGTTGTTGTTTTCCTTCAAGAATTCTTCAAACAGTAAGAGGGCTGCACTCTCCTCTCCAGAACGGGCCATGATCCAGGCGATTTCGAACTGCACCAGAGGAAGATCTGGAGAATCTGAATACTCAGATTTCCAGCGATTAAGAACACCGAACGCTGCGGTCCAATTGGCTTCATCCATGAAGGTTCGGGCACGTGTCCTGAGGACATCAGAAACCGAGTTGTGATCAGGTAACATTTTCAAAAACTGATCCAGAACAGCACGAGACTCCGAAGGACGTTGCAGCCACCTCAATTCCGTCCCCATGCGAATCAGAGCGGACGCAGTATGCTCACTGTTGGGAAACTCTCTGACAAGACGATCCTTGAGAAGCAAGGCTGCATTGGCATCACCTAATCCAAGCTGCGCTTCGATAAGGTGCTGAATAGCACCGGCAAAAAAACGGGCCTTAATAGGCGCATACTCGACATCCTGATAATCCTGAAGCAACTTATTGTAATTCTCGACGGCTTGAGAATAGTTCTTCTGTACTAGATGGCAATCGGCGTATTTATAACGGGCTTCTGCTTCATACACGGATCGTTTCATGGTCTTCGATCGAGAGAACCAATCCAGTGCCACTTGAAAAGCCGCTCGGGAGGCGCTGAAATTTTCCGACTCCCATTTTCCCCACCCCCGAACGATGAACGCTCGGCCAATCGCAGGATGTTGAGGCCATCGATCAATCGCTCGATCAGCGTAGGTGGAAGCCTGATGAAGGTAAGCCGCTTTATTCGAGGGTCTGGCCTCTTCAGAAACGTCATCCAGACGCGAACTTCTCAGAAGATAAAGTTCTGCGAGATTCAAGTCCGCAAGATCCTGTGTTCCATCGCTTGAAAAATTCCGATTGAAGTCCACCACAAACTCAATTGCCTTCACAAGTCCGGGCAACTGATCATCGCGATTCAATAAATGAATAATATGTTCCAAATTCTCCCTTCTGACCAGAATCTCAGCCGTTTCTTCGGAATACAGTATTTCTTTATAGACCTTAACTGCTTCGTTCTCTCGATTAAGCGATTCAAGAATTCTTCCGTGAATATCCAAAGTCATTGTCTTGTAGGAAGGCTCGGTGACACGCTCGACTAAATCATATAGATCGCCGATGTTTTCCAGCACCTCTTTAAACCGATTCTCCATCAGATGGGCTTTAAAAATGATATAGAGTCTGGACCAAGCCTGAAGTGGGTCCTGAACGGTGAAGGCATCCATTTCGAGCAAAGCATTCCGGGCATTAACCGGATCCAACATTCCCAGATAGGATTCAGAAAGAAGAAGAACTCCGTCAATTTTCACTGAATCATTGTCGAACTTATCGGCTCGGTCACGAAATGAACCTTCCGGGTTGTTAAGCAGCCAGACGGTTTTCTCGTATTCGGATCGTTGGTATTCCGATTTCGCCTGCCAATAGGCGACTTCGACAACACGATCGGATTTAGGAGAGTCAAATAGAAGGACCGCAAATAAAGACGACGCAACACGAAATTCACGATCACGAGCCACTGGGTCGTCCTCATACTCCGCTAATTCATATTTTATACGGGCTTCAAGAAAGGCGTATTCTTCGGTCAGTTTCCGAGATCGGCGCGCGTGCAACTGAACCATATCCTGTGCAAGTTCATACTGTCCTTCTTCAAAATAGCGCCAAGCCTGATCCAGTTTATCCTGAGCACCCCGGGAGGATCCGGGAAACAGAATAAACCCCCTATTGAATTCCTGCTCAAGCTCGATATTTGAAGGGAAATCCGTTTCCTGCTGCCCCTCCCCACGGTTTGCAGAGAAGAACAAAATCAGCAACAAAAACAGAATCGATCGAATATCCTTTCGGCCAAACTCCACGGTCGTCCATCTTAAAAAGTGGTTATTGAGAATTGTTTTCACTTCTTCAGGATTTTCTTAAGATACTGTCCGGTATAGCTTCGTCGGCAGGAAGCGACTTCTTCAGGGGTGCCGGCAACGAGAACCGCCCCGCCCTTGTTTCCTCCCTCAGGCCCCAAGTCGATCACCCAATCGGCGCATTTGATCACTTCCAGATTATGTTCAATTATCAGCAGACTGTTTCCCTTCGATTTCAAAGATACCAAAACCTCCATAAGTTTGGCAACATCATGAAAATGCAATCCGGTGGTCGGTTCATCCAGAATATATAAAGTTCTTCCACTCGATCTTTTGGACAATTCGGAAGCAATTTTTAAACGTTGAGCTTCCCCGCCGCTTAAAGTAGTCGCACTTTGTCCCAGACGAAGATATCCCAACCCAACTTCCGACAATGTCAGGCATTTGTCATGGATTTTAGGAATGGCCCGAAAAAAATGAACTGCTTCATCAATCGTCATCTGAAGCACATCCGCAATATTTCTACCTTTATAGGCAATTTCCAAAGTTTGCCGGTTATACCGACGTCCTCCACAAGATTCACAAGTGACATAAACCGGAGGCAGAAAATGCATTTCTATCTTGATCAATCCATCTCCCTGGCACTTTTCACACCTTCCGCCTTTAACATTGAAACTGAACCGCCCTACTCCATAGCCCCGAATCCTGGCTGTTGACAATCCAGCAAACAATTCACGGATGGTCTGAAACATTCCGGTAAAAGTCGCAGGATTGCTGCGTGGCGTTCTTCCGATCGGTGATTGATCGATGACAATGGCTTTCTCCAGGTATTCAAGCCCGGTTATTTCCCTGACAGCACCTGGAGTTTCCTTGGAACCATACCACTTCCGAAATACAGTTCGCCTCAGAATATCATCTACCAAAGTGCTTTTGCCTGAACCACTGACTCCGGTCACACAAGTCATCAATCCAAGTGGAACGGTCACATCGATATTCTTCAAATTATTTTCAGAGGCACCGTAAATCCGGATATACCCACTGGCTTCAGATGCCTGCATACGGTTCTTCGGCACCGGGATTCCCACTTCCCCACTCAGGTAGCTTCCGGTTAGGGATTTGGACACTCTGCTGATTTCTTCTGCGGTTCCCTCTGCGACGATCTCACCTCCATGGATACCGGCTCTAGGTCCCAAGTCGACGACATGATCCGCCCGCCGGATGGTATCTTCGTCATGTTCCACCACCACCACTGTATTCCCGGCGTCCCTTAATCCTTCGAGGGTAGCCAAGAGTCGATCATTATCACGCTGATGCAGTCCGATACTCGGTTCATCCAGAATATACAACACACCGACTAAGCCAGATCCGATTTGAGTAGCCAATCGGATACGCTGGGCTTCCCCTCCGCTCAAGGTCCCGCTTTCACGATTCAGAGTAAGGTAACCAAGGCCTACGTCAGAAAGAACCTTCAACCGTCTTCGAATCTCCAGAAGAACCTCGTTTGCAACTTTTTGTTGAAAATCACTTAATTTCAATGACTGAAAGAACACCAAGGCCTGTTCAATCGAAAGAGAGCAGACATCCATAATGGACAAACCGGGAATGAGGCCAGGTTTGTGAGTATTCTGTTGTGCATTGGTTTTCTTTTTGCCTTTGCCAGAGTTGGAATCAGCGATAAGAGTAACGGCCAAAATTTCGGGTTTCAACCGCCTACCGTGACAGGGGTCGCACGGTTGCGGAGTCATGTATCCTTTCAAGCGCTTACGAGTCGATTCGCTTTCGCTCTCCGAAAACAGTCTTTCCAAATTAGGGATCACGCCTTCAAAAACTTTTTGAGTGGTGACGATTTGACCCGCACGACGGTTATAAAAAACTATTTCCTCATCCCCGGAACCAAACATCAGGATACGACGAAAAGATTCCGGGAGATTCTGGTAAGGAATATCCAGTTCCACTCCGTAGTGTCTAGCAATCCCTTTGATCAGATTCCGGTAATATAGAATCATTCTCTTGCCACCTCTTCTCCATGGAGCGACGGCACCCTTTTCCAAAGTTTTCTCAGGAATTGGAACAATCAGGGCTTTGTCAAAAACCATTTTTTTACCAAGTCCATGGCAAGTTTCACAGGCACCAGCCGGTGAATTGAACGAAAAATGACGCGGCGTCATCACGTCGAAACTCCTACCGGTTTCAGGACTGTAATTTTGAGTCGAAAAAAGTGTTGATGCCCAGGAATCAGTTGCTGAACTTCCTGACTCCTGATGAAGCACCAAGAGAAATCCTTTGCCCCATTTCAGAGCCGTTTCAACTGAATCCGCCAATCGAACTCTGGAATTTTCTCGGAGAATCAACCTGTCTACAATCACTTCTATAGAATGCTTTTTCTTCGCATCCAAAGGAATCCGCTGATTTGTCTCCAGCTCATGCAAACGACCATCCACCCTGACCCGCACAAATCCTTCCCGGGCCAATCGCTCCAGAACATCACGAAACTCACCCTTTTCATCTCGAACCACGGGAGCCGCAATCATCAGCCTTGTCTTCTCTTCGAAAGTAAGAATTTGGTCGATGATTTCGCTGGGTATCTGGTGACAAATCGGTTTTCCGGAATCCGGACAATGGGCCTGCCCGGTATTTGCAAAGAGAACACGGAGGTAATCGAACAATTCAGTCGTAGTCGCGATTGTCGAGCGTGGGTTTGAGGAAGAAAGGCGTTGCTCTATGGCAATCGAAGGCGATAGGCCTTCAATGTGATCGACTTCCGGTTTCTGCAACAGGTCCAGAAACTGACGGGCATAGTTTGAAAGGGATTCGACATACTTGCGTTGACCTTCCGCAAACAAGGTATCAAAAGCCAGTGAAGATTTCCCGGAACCACTTAATCCCGTAAAAACGATCAGGCGGTTTCTAGGAAGTTGGAGAGATATGTTCTTCAGGTTGTGCTGTCGCGCACCGGTGATCTTGATAAAATCTTTGGCCATTTGAAGACGACCGAAATCCTGAATTCAGTTCCGCGGCTTAATTGCCTGTCAGTTCCAGAAAAATTCGATAAAACCTGATGGATGCATCCGTAGTTTCGGTATCCACAAAAGTAGAGGAAGTATCCTCTGCGATGACCGTGTCCACCAAGGTCCAGTTTTCGAGATCGGTCGAAATTTCAATACGGTAAGTTCGACCGGGAATGCTAACCCATGATAAAGTCACACTACCGTCCTCATTCACAACCGGCACGAATATTTCCGGACCGAGTCCTGGAATGGTATCTCCCAGGTCTTCGTTGACAACCAATGTATAGGCGACAGTTCTAGAGTTTTCCGGTTCAACGTTGAATACCCCCAAATACCATAACCCGGGCTCGAGAGGTGCGGGATCGTTTGTGGAGACAACAATGATATCCTCCAGAGTTCCTGTTAATATACTTCGATAATCAAAGATATCCGTCGTGGGCAAGGCATCTGGAATCGGCAATCCTTTACGGATGACAAGATTGACATTTCCATTGGCCGGTCGTAATTCGAATGAAGCGGAAATGGCATTAGACGAAACAAAATACTTATAATAATCGAATAACGGCGTCGCAGGAATTGCATTGGTAATCGGGATTCCAGTGAGCAACTCCGTCAGATCGAGTTCGAAATCGTCGACCTGATCAAAATCAACCTGAATCGTAAAGGTATTGGTAACAGTGGGATCATCGTTCAGATTATTCAATACCCCCAAGTAATATCGCTGTCCGGGGAGTAGTAAAGGAATAGGCGGTTGACTTTCATCCAGTATCAACCGCCAAACCAGGTTCAGATCTTCATCAATCCCGAAAGGAAGCGGTGTCCAATAATCACCACTTGGATTTCCAACGGGAACCCCATCCTGATCACCTGTCAGGAACAGCCCCTGTCCCGTCAGAAAGTTCGTGGCAATAGTGGCTGAACGAGGCACATCCACTATGAAATACTCTATTTCATTCCGTTCCACTGATCCCTCGTAGGGCACACCATTGGTGAGTAGAATCGCGGTTCGCAGAATCGGTGCGAAGGTCAGATCCAGATTCCAGCTGAGCAGATTGGCGGCCGAAGTGGAATCATCCAGCAGGTTGAATCCAACCCGCCGATCCTCCAATTCAAGAATCCAGTCTCCGATAGCGGATTCACCGTCGAATGCCTCCAGGTTTTCTTCTGGAATATAGAAGGCGTTCCCCCCCGGTTCAGAGAGAGTAATCGAGTCAATCAATAGACCGGGTTGCCTGAGTACGGGGGCGAGATTGATGACGGTGTCGTCCGAATCAGCCGTAAACCGAACCTCGTGTACCACCCACTCTGTTGATGCGGTTATGAAACTGTGTATGGAATTGTTCAGAATCACCTGCCCATTGATAATACTCTCTTCATTCTCCGGTGCTTTTCGATAAGCAAATTGGAGCAAGAATTCACCCCCATCCGGAGTGGAAAAGGTACGCGATATCTCGCCAATTTCCAGATCGATGAATTTCGTTCCCTGATGTGCAATAGACGCATCCTCGATCACGGTTATACTGTTTGTGATAACGCGCCATCCATCCACAGTGGCTGGAAACAATCGAACCCCCGGTTCTTCATTTTCGAATTCGCTGTTCGAAATAGAAATAAAGGTGGCGGTGGAAGTAAACGGAGCTTCCGCGAACTTGATGACTTCGGTCGTCAAATTAGTATCCGCCGTAAAACTGGTATAAATAAAACCATCTTCAATCAGCCCAGACCCCAAGGCGGTGACATTGGTTCCTCCCCGACTTTCGATTAATAATACTTCCGTCCCTTGCGGACTCGTTAAGCGAACATCCAAATCAGACAGCCGGGGATGATCCACTCGCAACCCAACCTTGACGTCAGTTATCTGCCGATCACGATCCACCGGTATGACAAATTGATTGGCTGCATCGTCAATAATTTCCGAAACTTCCTCGCCCGACGAAACCAACTCCCGGTTGTCCTCGAGCAAGCCAAATATCAAGTCCGTATTCAAATGAAAATTGACAACAGTGGCATTCGGATTGAAGACACCTATGAAATAACGCGCCTGCTGTAACGGCGGGATATCGTTCACCCCCAGAGAAAGAATCCCCCCCGGGGGATCAATGAGAGCCTGTTTGTCGAAATCCGTCGTGGTTGGAGTGATATCTTTACGTAGGTATAAATTCAACGAATCCGACATCTGTGAAAGGATCACATCCAGGCGGACAACACCTTCAGGGACATTGATAACCCGGAAAAACCAACGATTCGGCAATACGGCCAGGGGTCTATTCAGATCATCATCGAAAGGAACTCCGCGAATCTTGACCGTCAGTTCATTGATTTGACCATTATGGTTCAATGCATTGTCAACCATCGTGAGAATCCAGGCCCCACCGGAGGAATTGCCGATGAAATTATTCAAACTACCAGGCCCATCGGTGGGAGTCGAAGAAAAGGAACGCCCACTATTCCCGTCGTTATAGCTGAACGAATGAAACGTTGCCGACGAACCGTTGTTCAAAGTGTGATTATTCAAAACCACAAAGTCCTGATCGTGACTCAGATTCCCCAGTAAATCCCCGATAGAGTCATGATTAAGGGTCATATTTACTGAGACTTCTTCTATGATGCTCGGCACCGTTGGAATGGCAAACATATAGGCAGCGGACGGAAGCTCTGCAGAACCATCTGTGATCGGCACCCCCGGTGGAAAGCCATTAACAATCCGGTTACCGAAGTCATCAACCTCATCGAAAGGAACATTGGAGGAAAACGCTATCAACCCGAATTGTGCCGCTTGTTGATCCTCAGATTTGACACCAATATAGAAGACATCCCCTATGACGGCATTTGTGAAAAAGATAGTTTCAGTGCCCCCGGGTCCGATTGATTTAAAAGCATCATCCAACGCTCCAACATTGAGATTCGTCAGTGAAGGATTGGTGGAAACATACAAATCCAGATCGGCGTCCAAGTTTCGGGCCTTCGATTCGTTAGGGGGAATGAAAACCACAAAGGCGACATTGGTGCCGGGAGCCGGGGTATTATCCCCCATCCCCCCTTCCAGCGAATTATTGAATTGGTAGAATCTCCACTGATTCGTGTCGCCTATTGGAGAATTGATTACCGGAGAATTTGCGCCGACACTCTGTTCGAGTACCGGAAGGCCGTTAGTTAATATGGGAATCCGGAACGGTTCTGGATCGTCAAGTCTCGTCAAAGCGAAGGGTGACTCAATCAGAGAATTCTCTGTAGAAACCACTAAAGCATAATCCTGCGCAATTCCGTTTTCATGTGCGGTAACGGCATTGACATTCACATTTTGTCCAACGACGCTGATCACGTAGTTGGTCGACAATAACGGATTGGGAATAAAGACATTTTCAACATTATTGTTTCGGTCCAGCACGGGAGCGGTCAGAGGCCCTACGGGAGTATTAAAATCCTGTCCAGCGGGAATGTTGTTCCCGTAATAAACATCTCCACTCACCGTATTTGAGACGACAAGATTCAAATCGTTGACCAACTTCGAGGCAGATGCCGGGTTTCCAGGAGGATCCGTCCAGACCAACGAAATTCGCAAAGGAAACTGTCGGGTCAAGGGTTGCACATCAAGCGACCATGAATGACTCTCCCCCGTCGTGAGCGAACGTTCAGGATTTTGGTCGAAGAACTGAACCGGCCATTTTTCAGAATCCGGTTCGGTGCTGAGAGCTTCCGGAATACTATTGGTCAGGTTGACCAAGCCCCAACCCTGAAAGTTAATCGTGGTTCGCGGGGACAAATCGTATTGGGAGCTAACTGAACGGGCACCGTTGATGAGCATGGCCTTAAATAATGCCGGACTATAACCCAATTCCAGATGCTCTTCGAAGAACTCCTGCATCAAAGCCAGCACTCCTGATACCATGGGTGCCGAAAAACTCGTGCCGGAATTATACCTATATAACTCACCCAATTCCTCGACCGGTTCATCGGGCTCAAAAGAAGAATCCCCGGACAAAGTTGACACCACCCATGTGCCGGGGGCAACCACATCCGGTTTGAATCGACCAAATTGCCCCTCAATGCCTATACCTACATTTCCTCTGGATGAAAACCCGGCGATCTGCGAATCGCTATCCGTTTCACCTGCAAAAATACTGTTCGTGATGTTTCTGAAATTTTCGAGGGCGCCAACGGTAATCACATTTTTAGCGGTGCCGGGAGAAGAAATGGAATTCGGCTCCCCTCCTGCTCCGCTGTCATTTCCGAACCCGGAATTGCCGGCCGCAAACACATACAGAATGGGCTGTTGACCGGGGTGCGTTTTAAGAGCATCCCTGACTGCCTGATCATACGTAGCTGCTGAAGTGTTATAGATATTAACACCTCGATATCCCCAACTATTATTGGAAACGATGGCATTGGTCCGGCCGAGGTTTTCGGTATTGTACCGCGCAATCTCCTCGTTAAGAAACTGGTCGCCCTGCGCGGGGCCGGTATCCAGATCAATGGGCAGAATATAGAAATCAACATTCGGAGCCATTCCCCGAAAATCCGCATCGGGATCTGAGCCGGTTAAGTTGGTGGCCTGGTCACTACTCAATCCGGTTCCACCGATAACACCGGCCACATGGGTTCCATGCCCGAGTGGATCGGAATCCGTTCCATCGAGGCCGGCAACAACCCGATCAGTAAGATCAGGGTGCTCCGCATCAATTCCGGTATCATTGACACTGACCGTCAGATTGGTACCGGTCAGATTGAGATAATTGTCGGGAGTGACTGTGTCAAGGGACACGGCAACTCTTTCCCTCCCAAGATCGTTTGCCACCGTTTTTTCAGAATGTATTTCCAAGCGTTGCACGAAATCCATTTGAGCCATTTCAACCAGCGTATCCGGTCGCGGCAAAACAACCCATTTTGTACCGAATGGGGTCTGCTCCTGAAATCGAATCTCTCCACCGATTTGCTCAATCTGCTTTCTAGCTGCAATTTCCTGTTCTGGAAAAAGGATGAGGTCGATCAAGCGTCCTTCGGGAATCAACTCATCCTTAACCGCGGGGCCAATGAGAGTCGGCCCGAACTTGTAATAAGGTTCGAAGGGCAGGACGGCCTGGATCAAAGAGGATTTTTTCAATTTTTCAGCGGATTGAAAATCCAATTGGACCAGGAAAGCATTGTTGGGGATATAGGAAATCTTCCTGGCCCCGACAGCGGCAATAATTCGATGAAACATCGGTCCGGCAGGCCCCTTGGCTTGCACGATATACGCTCCGGATGCTCCTTCTGATTTCAGGTGAGACGGGATTCCCAAATCGGTCTTGTTTCCCGTATCCCAGAAGGCGTTCTCAAGAAGAATAGTGTGATCGTCATTCCATAATTCGGCCGGTTTTCGTGCCGTATTACTGATTCGATAGGGAAACATCGAATCCGAAACAACCGCAAGGGTCTGTTTAGACGAGGCGTCCACTTTGGAATCCGAAGCGTTGTCAATCGCCGGTCCCCCCTTCACTCGGCCATTCGGATTTCCCGTAGAGTCATCATTTACGGCCACCTCTCCGCTTGTGGCAGGAGCCATTAACAGAGAGATCTCCTTTTCAGCACGATAAAGATTTCCTCGATAGCTGATATAACACAAAGTTAGGAAAACCAGTGTCAGCCAGAAAAAATACTTTTTAAAATCAAATTGCATACGGTTCCACCCTCAATCCCTTACCGTCCGGTTTTCACAAAGGTCGTCATTCTTAACTGAATCAGTCCGAAAAATTCCATCAAATACATTCTCTGTCAGACCACTCACTACTGTGGCGGCAACTCTTCATAGGTTTCAATGATCGCCCTCGGATTGCTCGGTCCTCCATCAATCCTCACCAAAGCCTTAACGGCCACTTCACCCTGAATGGTGTAATTTGTGCATAATCGGAAAAACACACCCGGACTCAGTACTCTTGCATTGTTGCGCGCCGGAACCAATGACTGACCGTACGCATAGACAACAAACCGTGGGGAATCCTCTTTGACCAGAGAAAGTATTTTCAATGGAATTTGCTCATAAGCCGCATCGCTGATCCCGGATCGTTTTTGGAAAGTGCTGAGATTCAGATACGGCAATTCATCCGTTAATTCCGGAACAGACAGAATAGCCCCCATTAAAGGAAAAGAGCCACCTGGATAATCCAATCGCCTCTTATTGATTCCTGCAACGATATTCTTCAACTGTGGAGAATTCGGCTGCACATAGATTGTCTCAACCGGCGGTGCCATTTCAGCGATCTGGAAATCGATCAAACCAACGTCGGAGACAGTATTCGTAATCACATCCACACCACTGAGAACCGCAGACCAGGAAGCGATGTTCGTCTGATTCACGGACAGTAGACCCCTGGAAGCATTCGGATGGAAGGCGGTCGTAAAAAGATCCACCAGTTTCCAGTCGTTTGTTGGGTGAGTGGACCGGTCTCCAGCCCAATTGAACCATTCCTGCAGATCTGCAGAGCCGGATTTCAGGTAAAAGGTCTGCCAGGGAGTTCCCCGGTGAACCCGCCCCAACCACCCGATCGAAGGAAATTTATTAGAGGGAAAAAACCAATCGTCTGACTTATAAACCAAAGGATCCTTGAAGGCCTGGTTATAGGAAGAAGGATCGCCTGCGGCGGATCGCTGTGCGTTACCCCAAGGTTGATATCTTCGATTCACTATTCCCAAATTTTCATTGGTTGGGCTGTTGATTGGGGGAATAATCACGCGAAGATTATTCGTTCTCACAGGGTCAAACAGGTCCTGCACCGTGTAGTGAACCAGAGGATCATTGGCCTGCCAGGTAAAAGACTGGAAGACTTTACGCACAGGAGAAAATGGGGTTGCATGGGTCAGGCTGTTTCCCAATCCCTCCAGAATTTGCTGCAACTGGAACTGGGTCTGTCCTCCCAGCAGGTTGTTCGGGCCGGTATTCGGATTCATGAATACCCGGAAAAAATTAATCGCCTTTTCCTTGTCTCTCCCGGATGCCGGTTGGAGGTTTTCACTTACCCACATACTGCTATTGAAATTTTCCAGGCCCAGCGAAGTGCCGATTTGTCGAAAAGCCCCGTCAAGTGTCCAAAACTGTCCTCCGGCAGAATTCCCTCCAGACGTCCCAGCTCGGGCGTTGGAACTACCAACCAGCGAAGAGGTGATGTCCATCTCGGAAACTAAAGGTCCCAGATTTACAAAATCCACAACGCGTCGGGTTCCCTGATCAATCAGGACATACTGAAGCTGGTTGGTAATGGTCATCCCCCAGCGTGGCACTCTCAAACCACCGGCCACATCGTAACCGACATTATTCAAATCACCGACGATGTTGGTAACAGGAACGAACAAGGGCGGTTGCGTGAAATAAACGGAATCCGGCAAGGCAACGATATTTGTAAGAATCGGTGTCAGGAACTGGTTCCCAGACCAATTGCCACTGGCGATATTTGTTCTGATGGAGGAGACGAATCTACGATTGAGGAGAACGTTTCCGAATTCGTTGGTGATGATCACGCTATACCGGTTGGTAGCGGACATGGTAAGTGCCCTTGGATAGGCCTGCTGATAGGAATTCCAAGCTTCAATTCCAAATAGATTGGAAACCCCGACAATATACATTTGATTGGTTTGGATCGGGGCTCTTCTCGGACTATTCTTTACCACCTGCAATTTCCGCGCTACTTGAACCGTCGTCTGGAGAGCCACCTCATTAAAATTCGGAAACCCTTTCTTGGCTCCGACCACAATAGGCATTCCGAAAATCATGTCATCCGGTTGCAGCGCGTTCCGGTCGGACGGAATCGAAAGATCCCTCCAGGGAACATTCATAAACTCCGAATTCCTTTCTTCAACATACCCCGAGATCTGGATGGTACCATCCGAATTTTTTCTAAAACGAGGACGGTAAACACTGGGAAGATCGGGAAAATTGCCCTGCACCTGATTGGTCGAAGCATCGTAAATGTTTGCGGCAAGCTGCAGCATGCGATGCACTCCTGCGGAATAGTTATTCTGCGGCCAAATCTGAATGTTCGTGATGCCAAAAGAAAACTGTGTCCGCAACATTCGCTCAGCGGCATTTGTAAAGAATCCGCCCGCTGTCCATGCCACGAGATTTGTCGCCGTCCCCCCTGTATCCGAACGGAAATTCAGATTAATTTTCCCTTCGGCTGCCGGTACCGAATCAACCCCCATCTGACTGAGGAATCGATAGAAACTGTAACGGTCATAGGTGTTCGGTCGACCCATCACACCACGGAAGCGATTCTGGAAGGGAAGAGACGTCAAAGTCGGATTATAAACTTCCTGTGGATCATTGAAGGAATTGGTGTTATCCGCTCCAGGCCAACCGGGATTCAGAACCTGATCATTATCGATTAACGGACTACCTGTAGCATTGGTAAAAGGGCCGTCGCTCCATATATCGATCAGGTCGTTCGCAAAGACAGAATCCCCTCTCGGACCGAACATGGACCGAAGACTGGACAAGGTGAAAAGGTTGTTTTGGTAACGCTGCATCAATAAAGTATTGGCATCGGTGAAGGCGGTTCCGGTATTGGGTCGATTGGGCGACTGGAAATACTGATAGAACCTCCAGGAATTGGTGTTCAAATCGTGAAGGAATCCTCCCAGGTTGATCTCCCAGGAACCGACCCCCTGGTTTCGAACAAAGCCGTCTACATTGTTCGCTGTTCGTTTTGCCTTGTTGTGAATATAATTCAGATCGAGACTTTTTCCGGTGGGCAGGATCAGAAAGCAATACCTTCCTACAAACTCATTGCTACCGGAATGCGGTGCGGTTGGATTTTCAAGTATTCCAATCCATTCCGGATCCCCAACAACCAAATTAGTGTTACCGGTGGGAACACCGCGAAATCCAATTTCCGGCACCCATCCGTTCGTCTCATAAAAGCCATTGCGGTTGAAATCCAGGTAATATCGAAAATCAAGAGGCCCCTGGATTTGTTGGCTGGAGCGGTTGGTGTCAATGTAGACCGGTGGCCGTGGACTCACCTGAAGATTCGCTATGTTTCTGGCTTGATTGACCGAGGAAAGAGTGAATCCGTTTGCGTCTGTATACCCGACGTTGTTCGGATTAAATGAACTGTCTCCGCCATCAAAACCATTGGGATTCACATAGTTCGTTGAAACCTGGAAATCGTAGGCGAATGCGTTGGACTGGGAAACAATTTTAGACACGACTTCAGCGATGGCACGCTGTAATCCCGCCTCAGCCATCCAATCAGAGACATTCTGATTTTCAGCTACGGTGACGGAAACTCGTTCCCTTTGACTGACCTTCAGGAAGGCCACCGTCAGAAAGGTCACCAACGACAACATAATCAGCGTGGTAACCAGGGCAACTCCACTGTTTTGATTTCGATTCATCGCGATGCAGTCCGGATTGGAATTCGTTGTTTAAAATAATGAATGTTGGCTGACTCTCTTTGAAGAAACAGCAAGGCTCGGCGTTGGTCAGGTTCCAACTTCAACCTCTCAAATGTATCGGGACTGAGAACCCCCAATTCCACCTCCAGATAATCCGGAACTTTCTTATTCCAGAAACGGTATTGATAATCACCGGTCGGAAGATATGAGGGGTTTTCAACCCGGATGGTTTGAAACTGATTAGTTACATTGCTCTGAGCGGTGTAGAGACGACCCTCAGAGTCATAGGCCTTAACAGCGAAGTGTATCACTCCACCAATTACCGGGGGCAAATTAGTAAATTCAACCGCACGGGCAATCCTTCTTTCGTTCGCAACCTGTGCCTTGCGAAACCCCCCATACAGCACCTCTTGGTTCAGAAGACTTTCATGCGCTGTTCTGGAGTAACGATACAAGGTGCCGATGGGAACACCCACGATGGGAAATGACCCTACGAGATATCCCGTTCCCTTCCATGTTTTTTTAACGTTGGACAGGAAGAAAACGTCCTGCATTACATTTGTCTGAAAGGTGTTTGTGTTTATACTGTTACGCACCGACAGACTTCCCGATGGATTCATTTGGGTATAAAAGTTAAAATCGACGAACCTATCTCGGAAAATATTTGTCTTTCCGACTCGGGCAAACCCTGACGAGGAAATTAAGCTCATTTCTTTTCTCAAGAGAGTCAGAGCGGCTCGACCATCCTCCATGACATCTGCCTGAGTCACGTTCTCAACAAATGCCTTTTGGGTTAGATTAAACATAGTCATCAGTGCAACGACAATGACACTGGTCAACGCCATAGCTACCATGATCTCGAGCACAGTAAAGGCATGCCGTAAGTGGACAGGATTTCGATCCTTGGCGAGGTTGAAGAGTTTCGAATTCATTGTTGCTGTAATCCTTGAAATACGTTGGGATTCAGAAAATACAAATCTTTGGCACCACGACCACGGTTAGAAACTAAATTAGTGATGCTGCCTCCGACCAAGGTTCGAAAGGATTTTCGGGAGTTTCCGATCCTTAGGGCATTTGCGCTACCGCCGACAGTGACCGGCCATTGAAGGGTCAGTTCCAGGTCAAATAAGTTGCCTCTCAGCCGTTGAGCGAAGGCCCACCGGTTGGAACGAATCATCAACTCGTTATCGGGAAGAGCAACATTGAAATTTGTCTGCACCGAGTTAGTAGGATAGGCGGCATAGGGAACCAGACTGGCGCTGAGAAAATACCGCATAACCAATTCATTATCAGGATCTCTCTCATAGGCAGGCCCGTTGGCCGGCCGGATGACCGCCCCCACGAAATTGGTGAGTACTTGGCCATTGTTTCCCAAAGTGTATTTCGGAGTACTGAGCAAACCGACAATATCCTGTTGGCTCAAGAATCCCGCCCCCCATTGCCGAACCTGTCCCAGATGATTGGAAACAATGATCAACTCCACCTGATTGGTAATGTTATGCAACCGTTTGGAACCCGAACGAATCGCTTCCAACCAGTAGCGGCCTTCTTCATTAATAATGGTCTCTTCGCGGTTGGTCTTTTTGACCTCCATCCCCATGGGCAGAACACCCAGAATTGCTACCATGGCAAAGGCGACAATGCCGATACTCAGTGCCACCTCCACCATGGTGAATCCTCCGGCTGAACGAAGAACACCCTGAGGCTTGATTCGTGACAATCCTTTGCTGAGATAAGTTCCTGTCTTCATTCTAATACGGGTTTGAGAATACGGGTTTTACCGGTGACCCAATGAATCTGAATGGTTTTATTGGTAAAGTTACCGGGGGGATTGACGACCACATCCGCCGCTTCAAACAAAGCGCTCCCGTCATCATTTCTCCCATAGAAAATACTACCATGGGCTAATTGCAGAAATTCATCCTGTTGAGTAACCAATTTTCCCTGATAATCAAATGCAATGACCGGCAATGATAGAAACGGAGCATCTTCTGTGGGAAAGGGTACATTTTGAGAAAGGAAAGGCCGATTTGTGGGGTTTTTCCCAGCGGCAATCCAATTATACCAAATATTGGAATTCGCTAATCGCGTGAATTTCCCCGGGGCAACCAGCATTCCCTGAGGAAGTGTTTTCCACTCCGATAGATAACGTGGATGGGCACGTCCAGGCTGATCGCCGACACTTCGGGTTGAAACCAAGGCATAGGAAGTAAACTGTCCCGAAAGAAGGTTTGAGTAAACGGTTCGCTGTTTGAGAGTCAATCGCCCAAAAAAGGCTCCGGGTTGTGAAATTTCCGGGGGGACAAACACCATGTAAACGGTGGTCCGGTCTTTGATGGCCCGCTGACGTGCCAAAGCCAAATCATCCACTATTTGTTGATAGGCCGAATTGGCGTAATTCGACTGCCCCAAACCCTTCAATGAAGGCAAACCGATGGCGGCAATAATCCCGATGATGACCACAACCACCATCAGTTCAACCAAAGTGAAAGCGG
>DUCD01000211.1:16806-25190 GCA_012959985.1 Verrucomicrobiales bacterium
TGAAATGGTGCCACCGACTGGAATTATTAATGGTTTTCATCTTAAATCTTTGAGAGCGACTAATAAAATAGAGTAACCCTGTTCCAACGTTTACTGGATTCCTACTTCCAACTTAATATATTATCCTTGTTGACTCCGAAATTGGCGGGGGCATTGGCACTGAATTGACCATCGGGCCCCATCGACCAGACCATGACGTCGGCCTGCAGCTCAAAGTTTCCACCACTGGTTCGACTCATTGCCAAGCCGTTGGCTCCCTGAAGACTGTCACCGTTTGCCGATACGGACCGCAACGAATAAAACGAATCACGTGTCCGGTTGTCGCTGTTCATATCTATGGATATAATATACGGATTGCCCCAGGGATCCCGAAAAACACCGTCGGGCCCCACTCCTGAGCTTGATTGGTTGTCCACGGATTTTGCATCGAGAAAATTGATTTTCTTCGGATTGTAGCGATTCTTGTTATTTCGAGTAGGCGCTCCATTTCGAAAGGTTTCGAGTGCAAGCAGGATGGATATAACCTCACTGTTGTTGGCCTGATAACCGGCATTCCCGCTGCTTGCAGCCGTGTTAACAACCAAACCCAAGGTCTGCTTTCGCTTATTGACAAGGACTCCTGTTCCATTGGGACCGACCGTTCCAAAGGTGATGTCAATATCAACCGCCCGTGCTTCTTTGGAAGTTGGCCAGGCAGTATAGTCCGCTTGATACGCTTTGATCGCTGTTTCGATACCCTTCATTTCAACCCTGGCTGTGGCGACCTTGGCTCTTGTCTTGGCCGAACTCAGAGCTGGAAAAAGCATCGCGGCCAGAACGCCGATGATGCCAATGACCACCAACAATTCGATCAAGGTAAACCCAGAGTATTCTTTATGTATCAGAGAACTGATTTTGGTATTCATAATTGGGGTCCTTAATTTTGATTCTCTTTTTAAATTATTTCGCCTGATATCCATTCCAATTTCCCATGTTCAGATAGGTTTGATTGCCGATTTGAAAATCACACCAAAGATCAAATCCCCCAACGCTGTTCGTCGGATTGGAGGAATTGTATTTCCAGGGATTGACCATAGTTGGCAGAGTCCCCGGAGCCGGGATTCCAACAGCCAGCACCTTAATTCCAGACGAACCACCCGCATCACCGGCAAGCGCCAGTTCACCCACTTGGTTGGCTTTCAATTTGGAGATATCAATAAAGGATTTCGGAGTTTCTCCTTGATTGACCACCACATTCGCCAGTCCGGACTGATGGAACAACTGCGGCACCCTACCCGCTCTCAACTCATCTCCAAATCCCGTGCGGTACACCCCCCGGCTCAAACGGCAACCGACCAGTTCGTAATACAGCTGATTGGTTCCTGCGTTGATGATTTTGGGATTCGAACGAAGGAGATTGTCCGGAGGATAATTGCCCAGATCATTCTGATAAGAGACGATCGCAATTTCGATGGCTGCCCCATTGGCTTGCACGGATGCCAGTTTTTGTTTCTGAGAAACAGAACGAGTCAAACCGACCGTCAAAGAAGCCAGTATTCCGATAATGGCAATGACGACCAGCAATTCAATCAGGGTAAAACCAATGGTGCGAATACGTGAAGAGTTCATCAAAGCGTCATCATGATTCATCTGCTTAATTTTTCCCAATTTATTGTCCATGGTTTTCCAATTTGTCCCGCCGGAACGAGTCGGACTTTTCCAAACGATTCGATTCTGATTAATTGACTATATTACGAGATATCCAAAGTTCAGCGTTGATCTCTCGCTTCCTGTTCCAGTCTTTCACTGAGCCACTGTTTCATCATGCTCTGGTAATTCAGGAACCGGGATTTGGCCAAGCGTTTAATCTTTGCCAACATGCGAGGATCCATCCTCAATGTAATCGTTACCGAATCAGACAGACCTGAACCACTGACCATTGAACGCTCCATCAATCGCAAGGAAAGCCGATTTTCCGACCAGAAACTAAGCTCTGAATCGTCGCTGTCGAAAAGCGGGATTTCTTCCCATTCATTAATGACGTTCATCAATCGCACTTTTTCCGGATAGGTTCAGTGAGACAAGGATTGATTCAAAATCCGTTCATAAAAAAAGTATTCTTCATCCACAAATGGACGGACGTGTATCACCCGGATCAATTTTCCGTTCGTATGATATACACTGATGATTCCGGTGCCACTCAACGATTTTCCTAAATTGAAATAGCGCGCCTGTGTCGAGAATCTTGGAGAATCAGGTAACAATCTAACCACAAATGGGTCTTCAAAAGACTCTTCAATGTCTCTTTGACTGACTGAATCATTCTCATCAATCGCACATTGGTTCCACTCAAACTCCATCAGAATTGCATATGTCCATCCAATGTATTTACAATGTATTTACATCTAGGCTGGTTTGTTGTCAATAGGAGAAAAAGCTACAGAAAATAAAAAGTAGAAAAACCTCAGAGATATCAATCGTTTAAACTGTTGATAGTCAGAGCATTGACGAATAAACAAAGGTTCACTTTTTCGAATTCAGGGACTCGAAGAAATATTTCCGGGATATTACCGATTTAACCCAGGCATGGATCCCGTCTCTCCGATGATCTGCAAATAGAACCAACTAAATTTTATCCATGATGGCAATCAGAGGCAGAAACATGGCAATGACGATACTTCCCACGACAACAGCCAGGAAGACGATCATGATCGGCTCCATCAAAGAGGTCATCGCTTCCACGGCATTATCCACTTCTTCATCGTAGTTATCAGCGATACGGAGCAGCATTTCGGGTAAGGCACCGGTCTGCTCTCCGACATCCACCATGGAAACTACCATGGGCGGAAACACCTTGGAACTTTCCAGTGGCGCTGTGATGGTTTCCCCTTCCTTGACGCTTTCGTGAATCAAGGTCACGGCATTCGCAATGATAACATTCCCGGCCGTTTCTCTAACGATAGTCAATGCCTGAAGAATGGGAACCCCACTACTCACCAGAGTTCCAAGAGTTCGACAAAACCGCGCAATAGCCACTTTTTCGACCACAGGACCAAGAACGGGCAATTTCAACTTGAGCCAATCGAAAGTAATCCTTCCGTATTTGGTCTTGATAATCAGCCAAAAGACTATGGAGATTGCAAAGGCACCTGCAGCAACTTTGCCAAATGAATTCACCAAGGCTCGACTGATTCCCAGAACGACTGTGGTGAATTTCGGCATGTCTTCACCGCCGAGCATGTCCTGGAAAATTTCTTCGAATTTTGGAACCACCCAAACCATCAGCAAGGTGAGGATGGATACCGCCACCACCATGACGGCGATCGGATAGAACATGGCGGCTTTGACTTTCCCCTTGATCTTCTGGGCCTTTTCCATGAACTCGGACAAGCGGTTGAGCACGACCTCGAGAACACCGCCAAGTTCCCCTGCTTTCACCATGTTGATAAACAGTTTATTGAAGACCCTGGGATGTTGAGCCAATCCTTCAGAGAATGTGCTTCCCCCTTCGATTGACGCCGATAATTCCCCGAGCACGAACTTCAATCTTTTGTTTTTTTCCTGTTTTTCGAGCACTCTCAACCCCCTGAGCAGGGGTAGACCGGCATCCACCAAGGTTGCCAGTTGGCGTGTGAAAACCGTGAGAACTTTTGACTTAACCCCACCACCGAAAGGAAGTTTAAGTTGAAATCCCTTACCTTTTTTCTTGGATGCGGCGGAGCGTTTTGTCTTTTTCTTGCCTTTCTTTTTCGCTGAGGCAGCCTCAGTAACTTTAGTGGGGAAGTACCCCATCTCCTTCAGCCTCGTGATCGCTTCATTTTGATTGGCGACATTCAGCGTGCCTTTGGTTTCCTTGCCACGGGAATCCATGGCTACATAGTTGAATTTAGGCATCGGTTACCTTTAAGTTCCAGGGATTAGGTGTATTTCACCACTTCGTCTATGGTGGTTTCGCCGCTGAATATTCCACGCAGACCATCCTCTCGAAGGGTCACCATTCCTTCTTCAATGGCCTTGTGTTTCAGCACCGCCGTCGGCGCTCTTTCATTGATCTGTGTCTGAATGGCTTCGGTCACACTTAACAACTCAAAAATTCCTTTTCGGCCGAGATATCCGGTATCATTGCATTTTCCGCATCCCCTGCCGTAATAAAAGGTCTTCTCTCCCAAGTCATTGGGAGATAAATTCAGTAACTCCAATTGATGATCAGTCGGTTCAAACGGAGTGCGGCAATCTTTACATACAGTCCGCACAAGCCGCTGTGCCAGAACAGCAAGCAGAGTCGAAGATACGAGAAAAGGCTCTGATCCCATATCCACTAAGCGAGTAATGGCTCCCGAAGCATCATTAGTATGCAGTGTGGTCATAACTAAGTGACCCGTCAGGGAGGCTTGAATACCAATCTGTGCTGTTTCCAAGTCACGCATTTCTCCGACCATGATGATATCGGGGTCCTGCCTTAAGAAAGAACGCAAAGCTGCCATGAACGTCATCCCGATGCTCTCTTTCACCGGAACCTGCATGATTCCATCCAAGTCATATTCCACCGGATCTTCCACTGTCAGAAGCTTTTTCTCTATCGAATTGACGTGTTTGAGGCAGGAGTAGAGTGTGGTGGTTTTGCCGCAACCCGTCGGCCCGGTAGCAATGAAAATTCCATTGGGCTGATGGATGGCTTCCATAGCCGCATTTAAAATGTGTTTTGGAAGCCCCAGATCGGCCATTTCAAGATTGACGGCTGCCCGGTCCAGAACACGAAGCACCACGGATTCTCCGAACTGAGTTGGCAGGGTCGAGACCCGGAGATCAATCGGTCGCCCGGCTATCTGAACTGAAATTCTACCATCCTGAGGAACCCGACGTTCAGAGATATTCAGGTTGGACATGATCTTGAGACGCGAAGTTACCGGAGTGGCCAGGTTTTTGGGAGGAGGGGCCATTTCATAAAGGGCTCCATCCACGCGGTAGCGAATTTTGAACTCATCCTCGAACGGCTCAAAATGAATATCACTGGCACGATCCTGAACAGCCTGACTCAAAACCAAATTAACGAATCGAATGATGGGCGTTTCATTCGCGATATCCTCCATATCCGAAATATCCATCGCGACCTCGTCATCGTCATCGTCATCACTCTTCCCATAGTCTTCCAATTCGGTGAGCAGTTCGGAAATACCGCCCCCTCCCCCTTTCGGCGCACCGCCATCACCGTAGTGCTGATCGATCAAACTCTTGACCTCTTCAGGATTGGCAACAACCAATTGGATTTCGCCTCCGACGATGAAGCCCAGTTCGTCGGCAACCGCAGGGTTCAGTGGATCCGCCATGGCAACCTGCAAAATGCCGTCATTATCCCCGACCGGCAGGCATTGGTACATTGTGGCTGACTCTGCGGGAATGCGTTGGATTAATTCCGGGGTTATTTTAACATCGCTAAGCTGGAGGACCTCCGCTCCAATCTGATTTGCAATGATCTGCAGGACGGTGTCCGGGTCCATCAAACCCTGTGAATCCATCAATTCCATGACAGATTTCCCGCTCTGCTTATGTTCGTGTGCCACTTCCTCCAGTTGGAGTTCGTCCACAAAACCCTGGTCGCGAATCAACGCCAGCAATGGAATGGTATCGATATCCGACATATTTTCAGTAAATACCTAAATGTAAGTAGTGCATCAGGATGCTTCTTCTTCAGCCAACGCCGCTTCAATTTCCTGAAGCTTGGCCAATACAGTTACCGGGTCCTGAGACTTTGTAATCACTTCCTCCTGCTCAATCAACCCCATTTGATATTTTTCCATGAGGAAAGAATCCAGACTCACCATTCCATATTTGGCTCCTGTCTGAATTTCAGAGGTGATACGGAAGGTTTTATTATCTCGAATCAACGCGGCCACCGAGGGAGTATTGATCATGATTTCAAAGGCCGCGATCCGCCCAGGCTTGTCAGCTCGAGGCAACAGTAACTGCGAAATCACAGCCTGAAGCACCGTGGATAACTGAATCCGAATTGTTTCCTGCTGGGTCGTGGGGAATGCATTCACAATACGGTCGATGGTTTTTGACGCTCCCGTGGTGTGCAGTGTGCCGAAAACAAGGTGACCGGTTTCGGCTGCCGTAATGGCCGCTTCCATCGTCTCCAAATCCCGAAGCTCCCCCACCAGGACGACATCCGGATCCTGACGCAGCGCTCTTCTCAAAGCCTCGGCGAAGTTCGGGACATCCACGTTAACCTCACGTTGCGTCACAAGGGATTTTTTGTGGCTATGATAATACTCAATAGGATCCTCAACCGTAATAATGTGCGCATCATCCCGCTCCGTGTTGATGATATTGATCATTGAAGCCAATGTGGTGGTTTTCCCTGATCCCGTCGGACCTGTGACCAGCACCAACCCCCTGGGTTTATAGAGGAGTTCCCTCACGGAGGGAGGAATCCCGATCTGTTCCAGCGAAAGCAACTCATTGGGGATCTGCCGCAGAACGCATGCGAAATTCCCCTTCTCTTTGAAGACGCTCACCCGGAATCGGGCCACATCACCAAAGGCAAATCCAAAATCAGCCCCACCGCGTTCGCGCACTTGTTGAATATGATCCTCTGAACTGATACTGCGCACCAACTGCTCAGCTATCTCCGGGGTGCAGACAGGGCCCTCCACACGGTGAAGGATTCCGTGTTGCCGAATCACCGGAGGAACGCCAACCCGGACATGTAAATCTGATGAACCTTCTGACACCATCAGTTGCAGAAGATCTGTCATTGAATAAGACATAAGTATTTATTGCTTCTATGAATATTGAAATTTCAGCCGTGTATCGCTCCATTCCGCCGGCGGCCAACTACGCTATTACTAATAGGTTTCCTGCATTATTCGATATCCTTCGAAGTAATGGCAATCACCTCTTCCGGGCTCGTCATACCGGCAAGTGCCTTCCTCGCCCCATCCTGCCTCAAACTTCTCATACCCATTTCCCGCGACCTGGCTCTCAGTACGGACGACGGAGCCTGATCGAAAATCAGTTTCCGAACTTCGTCGTCAATGACAAATATCTCATAGATTCCGAATCTCCCCCGGTAACCTTTAGAACATTTTCCACAGCCTTTTCCCATTTTCATCTGAGAATTCTTGAGTTCTTCAGGTGTGAAATTGAGAGACTCAATTTCGTAGGGGGTCGGAGCATAATCTTCACCACAATTGGCACAGATTCGACGAACCAACCGTTGGGCCATCAATCCCCGGGTTCCCGAGGCAATGAGGAAGGGTTTCACACCGATATCGATCAGACGAGTCACGGCACTGGGGGCATCATTTGTATGAAGAGTCGAGAAAACCAAATGTCCGGTAAGAGAAGCATTAATGGCGATGGTCGCCGTTTCCATATCACGGATTTCCCCCAGCATGACCACGTTGGGAGCCTGTCGAAGCATCGCGCGCAGGGCATTGGAAAAAGTCAGTCCGACCACTTCTGATACCTGAACCTGATTGATGCCTGAGAGTTGATACTCGACCGGATCTTCAACCGTGATGATTTTTCGGTCGGGTCGGTTGATATAATTTAAAACGGCATAGAGCGTGGTGGTTTTCCCTGAACCCGTGGGTCCGGTTACCAGAAGAATGCCATCCGGCAATCCAATCAGTCGCTCGAAAGTCTGTTCATCATCCGCGAAAAACCCCAACTGCCCCAAACCCAGTTTCACACCCTCTTTATCCAGAATACGCATGACGATACTCTCGCCATGAGTAGTGGGCAGGCAACTAACACGTAAATCGATCTTTTTCCCGGGAACCGATGCCTGAATACGACCATCCTGGGGAATGCGTTTTTCCTGGATGGACATATTTGACATGATCTTCAAACGACTGATGATCGAAGGCTGTAGCCGCTTCGGAGGTCCCTGAAGCTCGTGGCACACTCCATCAACCCGATAACGCATGCGAAAAGAATGTTCCAGCGGTTCAAGGTGAATATCCGAAGCTCTCGCTTTAAATGCTTCTACGATGATTGAATTCACCAGTTTGATGAGCGGCGCATCGGCATCATCATCCCCACCGGCATCATCATCAAGTGCCCCCATGTCCAGACCGAGGTCAACATCCCCTTCTGTGATGTCCTGAATCATCCGGCTGACGGAATCATCCGTCTTTCCGTAATACCGGCTGATGGCTGTTTCAATTTCCCCGGGTGTGGCCACTTGAACCACGAGTTCTTTTGGGAGACCTTGGCGCCGATCAAAGCCGGCGGTGGCGCTTTGCCCGACGCTGGCTCTGACTTGCGCACCATGATCGAAGCTGAGTGGGACAGCATCGAAGGATTTTAGAATCACTTCAACACGAACACAGCTACTTTACAGGGATCTGGGTGGGGCTGGCTCCTCTACAATAAAAACTCGGGCCTCCTGGAGTACC
>DUCD01000212.1 GCA_012959985.1 Verrucomicrobiales bacterium
AGTATAGGTGTCCGAACCGGATTTTGAAAAATGTTCACGGGCAACTGAAGGCAGGAGCTTTGAGTTCATGCCACTGAAATCACCTGCAAACTTACCTTTCTAAAGGATTCGGAGGGCAGATTCTGACTTGGCTTGGCCTGAAGGCCAAGCCAAGTCAGAATCTGCTTTTAATGAAGGGTTTTAGGGCTTGTTTCATTGACTCAACACCTCGGAACGCCCATTCTCTCATAATGCTCGATAAGCAAATTCCTATTAGTCACTGCCGTGACCGCTACGACCAGGCTGTCCGCCTGGACCAATGGAAAGGCATTCGACTCGGTAAGAATAACGGTATCAAATTGTATGACCTGAGTGCAGATATTACCGAATCGCACGATGTAGCGAATCAGCATCCTGTCATTGTCAAGCAGATCGACCAAATCATGAAGAACACAGTAACTCCCAGCGAACGGTACCCTGTAGGCCGCATCTACGAAGGTAAGCCACTCTGGTCGCAAAAAAAGTAGGCCACTGGAAACGTGTCCATTTACACTCCCCAGATTAAGGTCGACGCTTCAGATTGAGTAATCCACAACCTTGGATATTGATGTCTTCTCCTGATGTGACATCAGGTTGAATGAAATTCTGTCCTTGACTTGCATTTTCCAAAAATGGTAGCACCGACCTCTTGAATAGATTTGTATTGAATTGTATGGCGGTCTGGTTCCTCGTGTTATCCACGGGAGGCAACTGGGGGCTCATGCAGTCAATCACATGGCTGAAAATGACTTTGAAATTTACCCAGGATTACTCCTGGTCGGCTTCTGTTCAGAAATCTCTCAACGGGGAAAACCCTTGCGATGTCTGCAAATGGATCATTGATAAAAAGAAGGACCAAAAGGACCAGGATCTGATCAAATACGAGTTGAAAATACTGGCCAATCTGAAAGAACAGGCAACTTTTCTGAAACCTCCGATCATTCAACTGGATTTCGGTGATCCTATTTTGCCTTTCTCTCCATTTCCTCACTCCCCTCCATCTCCTCCGCCACGGTTGGCCTGAGTAGTGCCTCAGTTCTAAATTCACCAACCCATTATCACAAAAACAATCTTACCCATCCTCGAAATCGGATCGGGTATTGAGGCTGGTTAAACATTGAATCGAACCAGCCAATCCGTTGCAATCTAACTTTTATTAACTCAGTCTATGAAAACACTTTCTTTACCTTCAGTAATCCTCTGTCTATCCATTTTCGCGATATCCTCTCACCATGGAATCACTCAAGAATCCATTCTGAATACAGTGCCGATGCAGGGCGGTATGAACCATGTAAGTTTCATGTTCCACGCAGATCGAAATGAACTCCACGTTCATTTGACCGATTCCATCCCCCAACTGACCCCATTGGTTGACAGCCATCCAAATGTTTCCTTTTCTCCAGATGATCCCTGGTTCCAGTCGCTTGATCCCTCTACTCATGGAATGGCCTTCAATCGTCAATACGGTTTCGCGGTAGATGGAGAATCAGATCCGTTGCCTGCTGGTTCTGGAATATGGATCCGTATGGTGGGTGGCAACCCCAATCTGAAAGTATTCCGGTATCGAAGTTCTGAGCCGAAAGCATGGCAACCCATGTTTGGAATCGACGGATCGGAAACCTTGTTCCAGTGGGGATTGACCATGTTTCACCCGGCTTTTTCGACTCCACCGAATACGGGCGCTGTTTCGGCTGAATTTGAAGCGATCATGGTAAACCTAGATACTGGGGAGTCTCTTGACGACATTGCATCAGCTCACTTTACCCTGGAGTTTGGTTCGGCAGTCGAAGAACCAGTTCCGACCCTGGCCATTAAGGATAAAATTGTACTTTCCTGGCCAGAAGGATCCCACTTGCATATTGTTGAAACGGCGGATAGCCCTGATTCACTTCACTGGCTTCCCTTGATGGATCCCAAGCCGATGCTCATGAATGGCATGAACATCTTGGTTCTGCCTAAACACAATTCGAAGAAATTTTTCCGTCTGCGAAAAATGGAAGACATGGGAGGCAATGGAGATCATGATTCACACGAAGGCTCCGAAGTCGACAATGATGATCTCCAACACGATCACGAGTGAATCTGTTAAGATTCCCAATGATCTGGAAAGTTACTACATTGCTCCCAACCGGTGTAGTGCAAGCCCACTTTCAAAATCTCGTTTTTCGGAAATGACCAGGACGCAATTCCTAATGAAAGCTACCTACCTGCAGGTCGCCAAAGGCAACGACAAGGCATTCACATTAATCGAACTACTGGTCGTAATCAGTATTATCGCCATCCTGGCGGGACTTCTTCTCCCCTCCCTTAGTCGGGCAAAATCTGCAACCCAGCGAACCCACTGCCTGAGTCAAATGAAACAATTAGCGATGGGGGTAATGATGTACGCAGACGATCACAGGGACGAATTGCCGCGCAGCCAACATTCCGCTTTTGCATTTCGGCAATCCCCTTGGGCTATCAGCATCCTTCCATATCTCGGTCAATCTAATTCTGATAATCACGCAGACAATAAAAGGAATATACGGAGGGGAGTATTCCGGTGTTCAAAGGTGAAGGATCCCGAGAAATCGTCTTACGGTCAAAATGTCTATTTTGAGTTAGGAGCCGATGACGATTACCTTGGCAGACCAACGAGTTGGCGAAAACTAACTTCAATACCCCGTCGCAGTGCAACCATCCTTCAAGGAGAAGTCACAGGGCGGATCGACCATATCATGGCTCACTTCTGGAGAGAAGGGGCCGAACCGGAAGTTGCAACGGATCGACATGGCGCCGAGGGCAAATCAAATTATAGCTTCGCGGATGGACACGCAGAATCCAGGCAGTTTCTTCTCACTTATGATGAAAAAGCCCAAAGGGATCTGTGGAATCCCCTCACTTCAAAATGAATGAGAGGAGGTTAAACATTTCGAAGTTTTCCTTAATGTCCATTTAATCCGGGATTACAATTCGTTTTTGAAGAGTCGAATGCTCCTTCATCCATTTTCGGATATGCTCAACCACTTCTGGATACTTGCCCGATTCGTCCGTTCGTTCTTCCAGGTGATTCTCCAACGCGTGATTGAATAAAAGCATGGATCCTCCATTGGACGGGATGACAGCCTTGAAATGGCGGTAGCGAATAAAATACTCCCAACTTGCTTCTTCTGGCACTTTCGATTTGAATCTTTCCAGGACAGGTTTGTAATCCGGATGACCATTCAGATTACGCCATTCATTGGGATCGGAATTACGATCATACAATTCGGCGCTCCCGTCGAAGTACTGAATATAGCGCCATCGACGGGTGCTGACAGCGTGATTTCCTCGTCCGAAAGTGGTCACGGTATAATCGCTCCACTCTGATTCTGGATCCGAGATCAAAGGCATAAGACTTGTCCCCTCGACATCCTCCTTGGGAGACAAACCCGCCATTTCGACAACCGTCGGATAAAGATCGATCAGGTTCACTGGTCGGTCACACTTGGATCCCGGCTGCAAACCCGTGGGACTACCTGAATCCGGGGGAACTATAATTAGAGGAACACGCGTCGATCGAAGCCAGCCGGTAGCCTTGCCCCAATGTTCCTTTTCACCAAGATACCAACCGTGGTCCGACCAGAGAACGATCCACGTGTTTTTCGAATACACACTCTGATCAAGAGCATGGAGCAACTTTCCCAGAAGATGATCGACGAAAGTCACTGTGGCCAGATAGGTGAAGTGAACCTTTCGAAGCACCGGCAACGGGCATCGATTTAGAGCCTCCCCAGGCCATGGATAGTATAGAATGCCCAGTACCCCAGGCAATATAAGACGAGTTCTCGGACAACTGGCTGTAGGTGCGGATCAATCGTCCTTCCATATTGTGAATCCTGACTTTTCCATCACGGGCCCCAGAAGCCAAGAACAACGAATCTGGCGAAAAGCATAGACACTCCACCTTATCACTGTGGTCTTGCATTTGAATGGTATTTCTTGATCCCTTGGCAGGAGAAAGAATGACGAGTGCATCCAGCCCCCCCGAAGCCAAATGTTTCCCATCACCCGAAAAGGCTTTCCACTTTTGGCCAACCATCGACGCTGGCTTTCGGCTTTGGCGGCTCGGCGGCAATCGGGTGCAGCACAGAAGATTTCACGTTTGATGCTGCGGTAGTCCGGCGTGAATAACTTCCTGCAGCACCGACACTTTCGATG
>DUCD01000213.1:0-5182 GCA_012959985.1 Verrucomicrobiales bacterium
AAATATACAGATAAATATGTCAAAGATTTCAAAAATCTTTGTACCCCAGCATTTGTCTATTTATTTATTTCGGTTGTAGTATTCATAATAATTGCTATATTGATGCATCAGGTGGTATTCTTATTAAAGATGATGTTTCTATAGCTCATAGTTCAACAATTATGTCTTCATGCAGAATATTCAGGTAATGGGTTTTGTTTTTGGGAAACAAGGTTGCCACCAGTGGATTCGCCACAGCTTCCAGAGTACCATTGGCAATCGCGAAGATGAACGTGCCCCAGTAAAGAAACCTAAAGGCAACTTCCTGCTCTTGACCTGAAGAGGCAGCGAAAGTGACAAAAGCCGACAGGATATGAAAGGTAAAGGCAGCGATGACCAGTTTGCCATAACCAATCTTGTCAACGACGACCCCACCTATGATGATACCAAAGCAAAATCCAGTAAAACCCGCGCCGGTAATGTCGCCTAACTGCGAGGCGTTGAATCCAAAATCGCTACCCCAGTTGGCTAATATGCCGCCTCTTATTCCGAAACCGATACCGGCGGCCAGAATAGCCATGAATCCGGCCCATAATAGTCGCCCTGCATTGGGCGTTATTCCATCTTGTTTAATATTCATAAGTTGGTTTTTTGGTTAGTACGTGTTTAATCAATTCACTAAAAATCTTCAGAAGGACCATTCAGGTAATTTTACGATCTCCCCGCCTTTTAAGGCAGATTCGTGAGCACAGATACCCACGCAAGTCCAGTTGGCTGATGTCCTGGCATTGGGCCAAGGGGCACGGTCTTCGACCAAGGAACTAAGAAATTCATGCACCATATGGGGATGACTGCCTCCATGCCCCCCGCCCTGAACAAAGGAAAGATGACCGGCGTCCTCTATGGATTGGGTGAATTTCCGAATGGGTTCAGGC
Source organism: Verrucomicrobiales bacterium (assembly GCA_012959985.1). Taxonomy (GTDB): domain Bacteria; phylum Verrucomicrobiota; class Verrucomicrobiia; order Limisphaerales; family DUCD01; genus DUCD01. The sequence continues at coordinate 915 of DUCD01000213.1, forward strand.
AACAAATGTGCGAAATCAGGCACTTCAACTTTTTCGGGAATCTCAGATTCGGGCCGTTTTGCGACATGCAGAATGTGTGGGTCATTCTCAGTCAGAGTCCATTCAAAGCTCTTTTTGGTCCCATAGACGTCAATGCTTTCACGGTATTGACGGGCCACATCGTAAAGAAATCGCCAAATGTGAGCGGAAACGTCGCTGTCCCGAATTTTGATATGACAGGTTTCAACCGCAAACTTGTTACCGCTTTTTTCCGCGATATCGTCGCGTACCTTGCCACTGCCGAAGCAACTGACATACTCGGCCAGACCGTTGACCATTCCTAAACAAGGGCTGACTACATGGGTGGCGTAGTGCATGGGGATCATTTTTTCCCAATAACTCGGCCATCCATCCATATCCTGCGGATGGCTGGCTGCCAAATATTGAATTTCTCCCAATTCACCTTTGTCATAAAGATCCTTGATGTAGAGGAACTCCCGACTGTAAACCACGGTTTCCATCATCATGTATTTCAAACCGGTTTCTTCGGTCAGTTTGATGATCTGCTCACACTCTTCAAGACTGGTTGCCATGGGAACAGTGCAGGCAACATGTTTTCCAGCCTTCAGTGCCTGGATGCTCTGAGGGGCGTGGTCTGGAATGGGAGTATTGATATGTACCGCGTCAATTTCGGGATCTTTCAACAGTTCCGAATAATCCGTGTAGCGTTTTTCAATATTGAGAGCCTCCCCGATCTGGTCCAGCTTGTCGCGGGAGCGCTGGCAAATGGCGACAATTTCAGCATTGGGGTGCTGTTGATAGATCGGTATGAATTCCGCACCGAATCCCAGCCCAACAATCGCTACTTTAATCTTTTTGTCGCTCATAATGCTCCAATTCTGCTGCTCAGCCTTTACATAGTTTTCCCATACTGGACTTCGGCTGAGCCGCAAATCGGGATAATCTGGTCAGCAGATAACACTGCGGTCCGGTTCAACTGTCAATGGAAAATTTTGAATCTCACTCACTCGTCAAAAAGGCCAACAGGTCTGACAGGTTTTCGGCGGTAAGGATTTCACCGAAATTCTCCGGCATTAATGAATATTCTGAAACCTCCTTTGAAACCACTTCATTGGATGGAATTTCCAATTCCTTACCTGTGGAGTCGACGAGGATCAACAGATCCCCTTCCTGTCGGCGAAACAATCCACTGATCAACTGGTCGTCTTTCAAGGTATAGAGACTGTAGCGAAAGGTGACGTCGACATTACTATTCGGATCGATGATATCCTCAAGTAGGCGTTCGTTGCCGCGATTTCCAATTCCGTCCAACTGCGGCCCCACCAAATTCCCTTCATTCTTAAACTGGTGGCAGGCGGCACAGTTTTTCTCGTAGACCTGCCGGCCATTGCTGATGTTCCCCTGATGACTGCCAATAAAGGTCAGACGAGAGGCAATGGTCATTTTGAGAGTTTCATCAACCGGGAATAAATCCTCTGTCAGTAGATTCAGACGGTTTTCCCAATCCGGAGGCGCAGCTGCCTCAATCCTTCGCCGCAGCCCTGTGCGTTGAAGGAGACGTGCAGAAACTCTTCCGGCTTCCACTTCTGCCAGCAGGGCATTGGCGCCCTCGGTGCTGGATGAGGCTGCCGAAGCCAAAGGGACCTGCATCCGTTCCGGGAGAATGGAGAGCGTTTCCATCATGATTCGGATGGCCGTTTTATGGTTCATTCCTCCAAGAACTGTAGCAATTCGAGCACGGAGCCTGATAGATTCACGGGAATCCTTCAGAATCTCTTCCAAGTGAATGAATGACTTATCACGGTTGAGTTTGATGCAGGCGTCGGCGGCGGCAATCCGGTTGGCGAGAGGTTGACGGCTATCTACAAGAACTGAGGTAGTCTGAGGGAAATACTTACTTAACCCGAGGTCTGCGGCCAATCGACACCCTTCCAAATTCCTTTTTTCACTCTTTCGTGGACTTGGTTCAGCAACGATGATCAAGGGAGGATCAAAGCGACCGATCGCCATCCATGCAAAAGCTCCCTGAGAATCCCCGTCTTCCACTTCCAGATATCCTGGACGCCCCTTGAATCCAGACAGATCCATGGTGAATTTCTGGGCAATATCATTTCGAGGCGGATGCACCTCCTGAAGAATCTCACCCGTCTTGGCATCTCGAATCCGGACAAAATTTCTGGGGGGATCCGCACGGTTGGGATAACCCATATGACCGGCCAAATAAAAGCTGAATTCAGCGGGTAGACCGAAATCCTTGGACCGTAGAATTCCGGTTAATTTTTCACCATGAAGCAAGCTGTCGAAAAAGAGGGACCTTTCATCGCCGTCTGAAGATTTTCTGGAACGGATGCCCCAGGGATTTTCGGAATTGAGTCGAGTCGGAAGCACCTTATTTGTCCACTGAATTAAATGAGGGTCCACTCTATCGAAAAGACGCTGAGTAAGGCCTTCACCCCATTGAGCAACGGATTGAGGCAGTTCGACTCCTCTCTGTCTCAGCCCCTGGATCAAGGATTGCAGCAGTTCCACCTGCAATTCAAGTTGACCGGGCAACCTGGAGCGGATGAATTGAACCAAAGGACTGATTTCCTTTTCTGGAGCATAGCGAATGGAAAACCGAAGAAACTTAGGAAGCGCTTCCGGGGAAACATTCAACTGCCGAATTTGCGAAGCCAGAAACCCACCGGCCGACTCCGTTTTAACCGCAAGAACGATTTCGGAAATAGTTTTCAGATTCGAATTGCTTAAATCAATTCGGTCCAGATTTTCAATTACATCGGAAGATTTCAATTGGTCCCGAAGAGCCCCGCGAAGCACATAAGACAGTTGGACATCCTTTTCAGGCGTTGTCTCATAAGCTTTCAGCAAAGGGAGAATATTCCTCCAACCGGGATGCATCCCCAAGGCGTCCGCCGCCCCACGACGAATCCGCGGATCCGAATCCTTTAATCCAGCCAGTGCGAGAGTTCGGTGTTGTGGCCCCCACTTCGCAGTCTCCGCCAGAATCCGCGCCGCATGAATCCTCACCTCCGGTTTGGAATCCTTGACTATCATCATCAGAGTGGTTGAGTCGATTGCCTTGAGCCTATGAAGCAACCATGCCGCATGGATTTTCCAATAGGGATTGGAGGTCTGCCCCCACTCCTTAAGAATCTCACTCACGAGCGAGCGATCAGCATGGTCGGCCAGGAAATTCAAAGCCAGGAGACGAACCGTCAAATTGGGATGCCCCAGACTGAAAAGGAGCTTCGGAACACCTGCCTGGGCCAGGTTTCCCATGGAAATCCGTTCCGGTGCCTCGTAGTCTTTTCCCGTGTAGACAATACGCCAGATACGACCACGATTCCTATCACGCCCGGGATGCTCCAGCGGCACTTCATAATGCCCGATGATCCGATTGTAAAAATCAGCGATATACAAAGCTCCATCGGGACCCAACTGGATATCAACCGGACGGAACCAGGGATCCTCACTGACCAGAAAATCCGGTTTTTCAATGGCTTTCAAGGTCGAACCGATTTGCTGAAATGAATCCCGATTAATGCGACTGGTCATCACGTTTCCGATCAACGCGTTATGGTGAAACTCTTCCGGAAATTGATCATCTTCGTAGATACAGATTCCGGAAATAGCAGTCGAATCATGGGAGTGTCGCATAATAGCAGGTGCAAAACCCAAACCGTCATGAGGTTTGCCGAAGCTGGGATAATAAGCCCCCCTGACCAACTGGTAGATAGGAGAACTGTGACAATCAGAAGTAAAATAATTACCCAATGAATCAAAAGCCGACCCAAAGGGATTGACCTGCCCCCAAGTGTAGTGCTCGACCCGTGACCCATCCAGACGAACACGGTAGGTATTACCTGAGTTCATCTTTATGGAGCTTCCGTCCGTTGCCGTAACCACCGAGTCATTGGAAAATCCGTGATTGATGTAGAGCCACGAGTCGAACGCCCTCCTGAAGGCGTTGTTCATTCCGTGTGTGTCCCGATGTCCAAGCGGTCCGAAAAGAACCTTGCGGCTATCCGCTTTTCCATCACCGTTTTCATCTTCGAGCAGGTAAATATTAGGAATACTGTATACAATCGCCTTTCCGTCGAAAGGATAGATTCCAATCGGAATATTCAGGTTATCGGCATATGTCGTAATCTTATCGACCGTTCCATCGCCATCAGAGTCCTCAAGAATCTTCAGTGAATCACGTGTCGTAGCCCCTTCTGCCGCCGGAAAAGGATATTCAACGGTGTCAGTTACCCACAGTCTTCCTC
>DUCD01000213.1:5192-8490 GCA_012959985.1 Verrucomicrobiales bacterium
GAGCCATCTCATCTTTTGCTGTTACCGGGTCAGAACCTGGGCGAGAACTTTCACCACCAATATCGATGATTCCATTCAAGCATCAAAAGCCATATTCATCGGTTTGGATATCTGGGGTTCCGACGCAAAAAGTTGAATTTCAAAACCAGGGGGAAGTTTGAATCCGAGGCGCTCCTCTTCTGGAGTCCTGGGAGCCGTAGGCCTGACGTGAGCTGAAAAAGGATTGGACTGAGCCAATAGGCAATTTGAATGAGAACCTGAAAAAAACAGTATTGCGACTAAACAGAAGAAAATGTTTCGAAATTTCATAAGGCTGCTTTCAATGTTTTTTAGCAGGATTTCGTCACCAAATCACGGCGAATCAACTGATTTAAATCGACTCCAATTCATCGGCGTGCAACCTGACCGTGGCGGCCTGGCCGATGAAATCAAGTCGGAGAAGGACATCCACCATGCCGGTGCGCCGCCCAACCCATCCAATCATGCCCTGGAGAGGCCCTCTTTTTATCAGGACATGGGAACCCACCTTGATTTCCGGCGCCAAGCGGATTTCGAGCTCGGTCTGCAGTGCTTCGAGGATATTTCCTAATTGTTGGCGAAACTCCTCTTGGTCCGGGACATCAAGCAGATTGCCGACAAAATCACTTTGAACCATTTTCTGCCGCTGATGAGGAAGCATTTCCAGAAACAGGTAACCAGGAAAAAGAGGTTTTTGGAATTCAACCACTTTTCGGGTGTATTTCCTTACACTGCGATAACAGGGAAGATTATGAGGAACACCCTGCTCAAGACAATACCGGGCAAGTTTCTTTTCACACCTCGGTCGGGTATGGGCTACATACCACTGAATGGAATCATTTGGGTCCGATGTCATGGTTCGAAATCAATTCAGGGAGGATGCCATGAATGGATACACTTCCCGGTGTTTCGCCGATAAAATGGCCATCAAAAAATCAACGATTCCCCGGGACCTTTAATTCAATGGCATACAAGGAACTACGGGCAGTGATAAAGAGCGTTTGGTAATCCCAGCCTCCAAAACATAGATTGGCAGGTGCCTCAGGGCAGAATATCTTTCCAATCCTGGACCCGTCCGGCGCAAAAATGTGAACTCCATCCCCGGCACTTGAAAAAATGCGACCCTCGACATCAGAACGGATTCCGTCAGGACCCCCCTGATCAATTCTGCAAAAGACTCTGCCCTGATTGATTTCCCCGTCCGCCTGCACATTAAATACCCGGATATGTTTAGGTTTGCCTGAATCCGCGATATAAAGCTTTGTCTCGTCCGGCGAAAAGCACAATCCGTTGGGTCTATCGAAATCCTTAACCTGGACTTTCAGTGTCTGGCTGTAGGGATCGAAACGGTAGACATAATTGCCTGGCTGTTCCTTTGTACGACCGGCCAATCCATAATCCGGATCCGTAAACCAGATACTCCCATCGGACTTAACCACCACATCATTAGGCGAATTCAGCTTTTTTCCATTGTAGTTTTCCACAATGGTGTACTGCTTTCCGTCCAGATTCTCGATGGAAACTCGACGTCCTCCATGTTCACAGGAAATCAGACGATTCCCCGGGTCCAGACAATTTCCATTTGTATTCCGGCTGGGATTGCGAAACACGGATACCCCTTCTCCAGCCGTCCATTGATAGAGTTGATTCGCCGGAATATCGCTGAACACCAGGTAGCCCCCATTTCGAGGCACCCAAACGGGCCCTTCCAGAAATTTCATTTCACTGCCCAAAACGACCATTTGGGCATCCACAGAAACAATCTTCCGGAACTCGTCGGATTGGTCCAACTGAAACCCTTCATCTGCCTGGAGAGACCCACTCAGGGATCCGGCAAGGATTATTGTGATGATAAAGGATAACTTGCGCATTATTGGTTTAGCCAGTGCTGATATGCCAGGCCGTCACTTGATTGAGAATCAAGTCTGGTTTTCAGGGTAGATTCAAAATCCGTTTGCGCTCTTTCTGGTATTCGAAGGGATCAATTTCATCTGCCTTGTAGCGCTCCAGCAAATCCTTCAGCATCTGCACACGGGAATGAGCATCCACAGGCTTGGCAATTTCCGGTTTCACTTCCGGTTTCACTTCCGGTTTCACTTCCGGTTTCACTTCCGGTTTCACTTCCGGTTTCACTTCCGGTTTCACTTCCACTACAACTTCAGGTTGGGTCTCTTCCGAAGCCGTAGCTTCGGCAGCCGCGATGGCTTTATTGAGTTCAACTCGCAACTTTTCAGCATCCACTTCGGCAACTTCCGGTTCTACGGCTTCCTCCTGAGTCTCAACTACATCGACAGATTCCATAGCCGCGGTCTCGACTGACTTTCGCAAAGCATTTCGGAGTTCGGCTTCAGTCGTCTTGTCCATTACCTGATGAGATCCAGCAGCATAAACGGCTGTATCCACCTCCTGCTCTTCAGCAACTTCTTCATTATCCTTCTCCTGAATGGTGTTCTCGTCTGGTTGAGGAATTACGGGATTCTTTTCCTCGGTATTCGTCTCTTCGGATTCAAACAATTCTCCAATCATCGGTAAATCACTGAGAGTCGGAATTTTGTCTTCCACATTTTCCTCTACTTCCGGTTCAACCTCTGAATAAGCTGTCCTGAGTGCCGCACGCACCTCATTTTCGTCCATAACTACTACGTCATCAGTTGTTTCTGTTGATACGACAACGGGTTCTTCAACGGGAGCGGCATTGATTTCTGCGACTTCAACCACGACAGGTTCCTGAATCTCTACAATTGCCTGAGCCTGTTCCACTATTTCAGGAGTATTACCGCTGACCTTGTTACTGAGAATGTCGAACTGACTACGAGTTATCTTGTCTTCATTCAGCAATCTTTCCAACTGGACCAGCTGTTCTTCGGCTGAAGGCATGGGGACATTCTCCAATTCTGCCATTTTCTGGTGTAAAGCCTTCGACAGTTGATCATGGATATCTTCCGCAGCAAAAACAGGGGAAAAGGTGACCCACAACAAACCCGCAACAAACCATCGCAAGGAAATCTTCATAAGGGCTGTTTTAGTGGAATCAATCGATAAAATCAATGGGATTCGGCAGGGAATTAGACCCTGGATTTTGATTCCTCTGATTCTGCCAAAACCAGCATGGATTCGTCGAGGATTACACTTCAGAGCAAGCTGTCTCAGCCGAATTGCATTGATGATAAAACGAATATTAATTCGCTTGAACAGTGGACAGTTCAGCTCGTGCCCCCCCTGTCTCGAATGGCACTAAGTTAAGGCATTTTGTTCCGTCCTGATTGGGTTTCCATTGTCC
>DUCD01000213.1:8596-12448 GCA_012959985.1 Verrucomicrobiales bacterium
ACATCGTTCCGGTCATGTCAATCCCAGACCCAATTGCCCAGAAATTCCATCGATCCACATCCTTAACTTAGTGCCATTCCCCTCCGTCTCATTGATAATCCCGAAACAAGGTATTCCAATGTTTCTGGATAGGGAGCCGGACGATCGTCGCGGCAAGAATACGCCGAACTTCCTTTCTTGGTACTCTGACGGGCGAGCATTGATCCATCACTTCGGTTATTCTTAGCAGTTTCAGAGTTCGAACCCCAATCAGCAAAGGCCAGGAGCAAGCCAAACGGACTCGTCGGGGTCGAGGGGGAATGGCCAGGGTATATTCCCATCCCCTCTCGAGTTTAGATTCAGCACGATCCAGCAACAGGAAATACAGCTCCTTGAAATCACCCCAGCTAGAGGAATTCAGCAGATCTTCAGGATTCAGGCGGTATTCCGAAAGAAGCGATTGGGGAAGATAACAGCGACCATTTTTCAAATCACCGGGAATGTCTCTGAGAATATTGACCAACTGCAACCCCTTCCCAAATGCCATCGCATTTTGATAAACTGTTTCGTTTTCAATCAGGGAGTCTTTCCACAAATAATGGTTACAAACCTCCGTCCAGAACAGACCGACACAACCCGCAACTCGGAAAGTGTAGTCATCAAGTTCCTCTTCGGTTTCCAAGGCAACCACATGTGTCTCATCCGCCAATCGAAACCGGGTCAGATCCAGTTCCTGCCCACTAATAATTGTTTCAAGAACCTTGCGGATACATTTTTGATCGAAAGCATTACAGTCTTCCAGCAAGGCAAGCGCCTCTGGAATCCGAACCAGAAGCCGGTTTTCAGCTGGATCTCCCTGGTGAGATGCAACGGGTTTAAGATCTAACGGGATCTCAGTTTCACCAGCAATCCTATCTCCAAAAGAACGCAAGGCGGTGACTCGCTCTTCCACCGGAAGGATTTCCGTATCGGTAATGGTATCGGAAGCTCGCGCCAACAGATAAGCAAGGCCGATCGGTTTCCTGACAGAACGGGGAAGCACACGGAGAGACAGATAAAAGGAGCGTGAAACACTCTTCAACAAATCCTTCAAAAGGTCGCTCCCGACATTCATAGGATCTGGTCTCCCCTGCTCTGGAACTGAGAATTCAATTTACCAGCCTAATCAGTATGCCGCGCTAATTCTTTCCGCCATCGCCGTAATTCCGATTTCACCTGACGGGTCCCCGGTGCCCCAACACCCTTCCGGGCGGACATGGCCCGCCTCAAATCAAAGACCTTGAGAATCTCAGCACCGAATGCCGGATGCAGTGCCTGATACTCCTCAAGCGCTAAGGCATTCAATGGTGTTTTCTTTTTCTCAGACAAGGCAACAATCTGACCGACAACGTGGTGTGCCTCCCGGAAAGCAACCCCCTTGTTCACTAGATAGTCTGCCAAATCGGTGGCCAGAAGGTTCGCATCGGATACCGCCTCAGAAACCGCACCCTCGTTAACCGAGATATGTCGAATCATTCCAGCGTTCAAACGAACCACAGCACGAACTGTATCCATCGTATCGAAAACCCGCTCTTTGTCCTCCTGGAGATCACGGTTGTAGGTCATCGGCAATCCCTTCATCATAGTGAGCAGTGCCACCAGATTGCCATAGACTCGTCCGGTCTTGCCTCGAGTCAATTCCGCCATATCCGGGTTTTTCTTTTGAGGCATCAGAGAGGACCCCGTGGTATAGGAATCCGATATCCGAATGAAATTGAATTCGGCGCTCGACCAGAGAATCAGATCTTCGGCCAGTCGGGAAAGATGCATCGAGATCAAAGAGGCGGCCGCACAGAACTCCACAAGGTAATCGCGGTCACTGATACCATCCATCGAATTCCGAGTTAATTGCACACGCCCTCTGCCATCCACAAAACCCAATTCCAAGGCCACCATTTCCCGGTTAAGGGGAAGCGTCGACCCGGCAAGTGCTCCATTGCCAAGAGGACAGACATTGACTCGATGCTGACAATCCTCCAATCGTCCGACATCCCGGTTCAACATTTCCACATAGGCCAGCAGGTGATGGGCGAAATAAACCGGTTGTGCTCTCTGAAGATGAGTATAACCTGGAATCAGAATTTCCTGATGGAATTCACCGCAATCCAGAAAGGCAGCCTGAAGACTCCGAATTTCGTGAATCAAGGAGCCCATTTCCTCACGCATCCACAACCGCATATCCAATGCCACCTGGTCATTTCGAGATCTACCGGTGTGGAGCTTTGCTCCGGCCGGTTCCCGACGGGTCAATTCAGCTTCAATGTTCATGTGAACATCTTCCAATTCCATCTTCCATGGAAAACGGTCTTCAGAGATCTCCCGACCGATCTGCTTCAATTCCCGGACAATGCCACTCAATTCCTTTCGGTTCAGAAAACCGATGGACTGAAGCATGCGAGCATGAGCCAGAGATCCCTGAATATCCTGACGCCACAATCGACGATCAAAGGAAACCGATTCTGAAAACCTGGCGGCATCCGCCGAAGGACCTTCTACAAAACGCCCACTCCTTGCGGTTGGATGGCTTAACTTCTTTTGATTTTTCTGTGACTTCTTCACTTGCTGAAGGAGTCTGACAATAGTTTCAACCAAACTCAAGCATCGAGAATTCGGGATACGTTTCGAGCCATCTCTGGAGGGTTACAGAAGGCGCGGCAAGCCCCGGCCAGTCTGCGCTGAGTATGGAAAGTAAGATTCGGCAACAGGAGTTTTATTTGATTTTTCTCTACAACCAATTGCCAAATCTACCGATGAATCTGTTAGCAAGTTTATTCGGCTGATGATTGATGTTACATATCGCCCGCCTGAGGCGCCAGGGTATTTGCCCAATCAAGCGTTTGAGGCAACGGCTCGATCATCTCTTCCTAACGCAACCAAGGAACGGCGCGCGCACGGGATAGAGGAGACGCAGGGACCTGTCGATTTGCTCGAATTATCTCCGGAAGCTGAACGGCGGATTCGCATGGACTCTGTTGATGGATCCGATCTCGATTCCACCCAAACCGAGATTGGGGTTGGTGACGTCAGGAAACATCAGGCCGATGAAGAAAACGGTTCAACTCAGGAGCTTACCGATGATCAAAAGCGTGAGGTAGAGGAGCTTCAGCACCGGGACAGGGAGGTAGGAACGCATGAACAGGCGCATGTCGCTTCTGCGGGCACCTATGTGCGCGGAGGCATTCAATACGAATATCAGAAGGGTCCAGATAACAGAATTTACCCCATCGGAGGTCATGTCAGTATAGACACCTCTCCCATCGCCAATAACCCCGAAGAAACCATACGTAAGGCGCAAACAGTCCGTCAAGCCACCTTGGCTGCAGCGAATCCATCCCCCCAGGACATGCAGGTGGCCGCCAACGCCTCACAGATGTTGGCCCAAGCTCAGCGGGAAGTTTCCAATAAACAATTCGGCGAACCCGCGTCACCCTCTGTCTCCGATGTATACTCAATCGAACCGGAACAAAACCCAATCCCAAACGAAGACGGCACCTCCGTCGACGCACCTCCTCACGTCACTCCCAATCCACTATTTGACGTTTATGAGAGGTCCTTCTCAACTGAATTCAGCAAGCAGCAGCCCGGCGCCCTCCTGGATGTCACGTCATAGAATTACGCTCTGACAACTTTCTTACAAGCTCCTTACTTTGAAATGACCACAGAAATGTCGAAAAATAATGCAGGGACAGGCCAGAATGGCACTAAGTTAAGGATGTGGATCGATGGAATTTCTAGGCAATTGAGTCTGGGATTGACATGACCGGAACGATGTCAAATCCGGCCTCACCGCGGCCGGCTTCAAGTTTGAAAAGGCTCTGGACATGATTTTGTTCC
>DUCD01000213.1:12546-25081 GCA_012959985.1 Verrucomicrobiales bacterium
ATCCAGGGTTTCTGGAATCTTCCAGTGTTCTTCCAATTGAAGTATTACAGGGTAGGGCTCGCTCTCCGAGCGCGCCGCCTGAGCCGTGAAAATAAGCAGGAGCATTGAAAAACCACCCCGACTATCCAGTATTCATTACGGGTTGCGGCGCGCTGGGACAGCACGCCCTACCCTTCTTAACTTAGTGCCATTCCAGCCAGGGGGTTTATTAATTGGGCGATCAGGGAGAAAAGTCCGACAGCAAATCAACTGGAGGTTTGGAAAAAGGCCCTTGCCTGGTTTATTCGTGAAGCCAAGTATTCAACGGAAAACCCTAACCCTCCGATGCAACAGATGGATCCCAAACGCAAGAGTTTGAACTGTCACAGGAACCTCATCCGAATGAATCGTAGAGCAGCAGTCAATTACCCTCTGCGGCCACCGATGAGAATCAGCTCCTGAAAAAGCTCGAATTCACTGCAGACTTCGATTTCTTTCTACACTTTCTTGATTTCTATGGACGAGAGGACCTGACAACTTTCTTACAAGCTCCTTACTTTGAAATGACCACAGAAGTGCCGAAGTGGTGTTTATTGTAATGCGGTTGACGACAAATAAGTTGTCATTCACAGAAACAATGAACCATTATTAGGAGAATTCGATATGCAAAATAATCGTGTTACATGGCTGCTGGCAATTTTCGGAGTGGCATTTATGTCAAGTACCTTAAAGGCAAAGCAGGTCCATCTGAACGTTGCCCTGGCCAAACCGGTATTGAAGGCTGATGCCAAGGAAACAACTTACCTGAAAGTAGGGTTGACCGGGTTTGAACTTCGGGGTGAATCCGAGAGACCCCCCGTCAATGTTGCCATTGTGATGGACAAATCAGGATCCATGCAGGGCGAGAAGATCCATCGTGCGCGTGAGGCCGCTAAAATGGCGATCAAACGATTGAACAGAGACGACATCATATCGATCGTGACCTATGATTCCACGGTACGAGTATTGGTGCCGGCGACCCGGATTTCCGACCGAAGTTCTATCGATCAGGCGATTGACCGAATCACCGCCAATGGATCGACTGCGTTATTTGCGGGGGTCAGCAAAGGCGCGGCCGAGGTGCGCAAGTTTCTCATGAAAGAGCGGGTGAATCGTGTGATCCTCCTTTCGGATGGCAAGGCCAATGTGGGTCCCGGCTCCCCGGGTCAATTAGCCGAGTTAGGTGTGTCGTTGAAGAAGGAAGGTATATCGGTTTCCACTATTGGATTGGGGTTTGACTACAATGAGGATTTGATGGAGCAGCTTGCAGCCAAGAGCGATGGCAATCATTTCTTTGTCGATTCGCCCACTCAACTCGCTCAAATATTCGACAAGGAATTGGGCGACATCCTGTCGGTAGTGGCTCAGGAAGTGGTCATCAAAATCAAGTGTGCACCAGGAATCCGACCGGTGCGAGTCATCGGTCGAGACGCCGAAATTTCGGGTCAAAGTGTGGTCACAACCATGAACCAAATACAATCCAACCAGGAAAAGTATATTATCCTCGAAGTGGAAGTAGCCTCTACGGCGGCTAACGAGACCCGCCAGGTCGCAAAGGTGAACGTTAGCTATGACAATATGGATACGAAAACCAGGGATCACCTGAGTAGCTCAGTTGCCGTCCGTTTTTCAATTTCCGAGCAGGAAGTCGCACAAGGAATCGATCGACTGGTTATGGTGGGTTGTGTGACCCAAATCGCCGCCGAGACGAGTCGACGGGCCACAGCATTGCGTGATCAGGGAAAACTGGAAGATGCACGCCGGATCTTGACGCAGAACTATCTGTATCTGGAAGATAATGGACGGCTTCTCAAATCGGACGTTTTATTGCAATACGGTTATTCCAACAAATCCGACGCGTCTGGTCTGGATGGAGACCGCTGGAACTACACGCGGAAGAAAATGCGCTTCGAACAACAGGCGTTACAGAACCAGCAGGCCTCCCCCTTGCTGAAACCTAAATGAAACCCAGGCTGCTAGCGATCTTCCTGCTCATCGTCCTGGTTCCCTTGGGATTGCTTATCTGGATTGGTTTCCGGTTGGCGCACGATGAGCAGGAACGCGCACGACAGCAGTTGAGTGATGTTTACTCGGAGCGCTTAGTTGAAATTAACAATTCGATTCTCAATATCCTCGAAGAACGCGAGCGTGAATTTGCCAGACAGATCGATTTATCAAAGGATTTACAAATCGAGGATTGGCGCGAAATCGCCCGCGTCAATCGGTTCATTCGCCAAGTTTTCGTGCTGAAAAAAAACGGCCGATTCATCTACCCATTGCTCAATGAGATGGCGACCTCCTCCGATCGAGGATTCATGGAGCGTACTCTTTCGATCTGGGAGTCCGGTGTGGTGCTGTCCGATACCGGGGAAGGCCGACTAGAGGCGCCATATAATGGTTGGCACACTTGGTTTTGGGGCGATGGAGTCCATTTTCTTTATTGGCAGTTGCTCTCAGATGGGAGAACGATTGGTGTAGAAATCGCCCGCATGGCGCTCCTGGCGGAAATCGTGGGGAATTTACCGGCCACGAGCGGTGAACAAGTGGCATTGAAACAGGGCCGAATCGTCCTGGCTGATACGAAAGGAGATTCACTTTATCAGTGGGGAGAGTTCGAGCCTTTAGAGGATGACCGCGAGACCGTGTCTCGGCGGATCGATCCGCCGATGGGAATGTGGACCCTGAAATACTATTCATCCAGCGACATTTTTACAGGAGGACTCAACAGTTCCACCCTCATCGGTTTGTCCTCTGGTTTAGTCGCTGTGGGTCTGTTATTGCTCGTCATGGCTTGGTATTTTTATAGGGAAAACAGTCGGGAACTACACCTTGCTTCACAACGAGTGACTTTTGTGAACCAGGTTTCACATGAACTCAAAGCGCCATTGACGAATATACGAATGTACGCAGAGTTGCTGAAAAGTCGACTCCCCGATGCGGGTCGCGAAACTAAAAACCATCTTGAAGTAGTGGTTTCGGAGAGCCAACGATTGAGTCGACTGATCAACAACGTACTGATTTTCGCCAAGAATCAACGACATGAAGTGGCGATCCGTAAAAGCTCTGTCACACCTGATGAAATAATCGAAGCAACGATTGAGGATTTCCGCGTTGCTCTCAATGAACGGGGCATAGAAGTGGAATTCAAACGGGGCGCATCGACCTTAGTGAGGATGGACAAGGACGCATTCGAACAAATCTTAAGCAACTTGATCAGCAATGTTGAAAAGTATGCGGTCAAGGGCAAATACTTAGGAATCCAGAGCTCGATTATCGCTGGCAACACCCTCGTGGTGATCAGGGATCGCGGGCCCGGCATATCCAAACGACAAGGCAAGTTCATCTTCAAGCCCTTTGCTCGAATCAGCAATCGGCTAACCGACGGAGTTTCCGGTACAGGTATCGGACTGGCAATTGCCCGGGCACTCGCTCGAAAACATGGAGGTGAATTGTCGGTGACCGAATGCCGGCAAGGGGCTTCATTTAAATAGATGTTGGAAACACCAAAAGCGGAAGAGGGAGAGGCCAAGAAATGAAGATCCTTGTCGCTGAGGACGATCCCTATACTCGTCGAGGATTGATCGAAATCTTCGAGAATGAGGGTTACCAGGTTATCGGAGCGTCAAATGGTCTGGACGCGTTGAAGCTATACAAAACAGAGTCTCCTCACTTGGTCTGCCTGGACATCATGATGCCGGAGATGAGCGGGTACGATGTCTGTAAAGAGATTCGAAAGAAAGACAGCCAAGTCCCCGTTATATTCATCAGCGCCAAATCCGAGGAGATCGACCTGGTGCTGGGATTGGAATTAGGCGCCGACGATTATATCGCTAAACCCTTCGGCGTGAATGCGGTCTTAGCCCGCGTGAGGGCAGTTACGCGACGTTGCCTAATCAATCGCGAACAGAAGGTTACCGTCTCGACTGCATTTCATATGGGCGACTTGCAAGTAGCGCCTTCGGAATTGCGAGTCTATCGGGATGAATCGGCAATCGAGGTGAGTTTGCGAGACATCAGGATTCTTCGACTGCTTCACAGGCATTGTGGGGAAGTGGTGTCACGCGACACCTTATTCGACGAGTGTTGGGGATTGAATTACTTGCCGAATAGTCGTTCCCTCGATCAGCATATCTCGCAACTGAGAAAACGTATTGAAACCGACCCGAAGGACCCCCAAATCATCCGCACCGTTCACGGTGTAGGCTACCGTTATGATGTTTGCTGATCCGCACACAGGTTCACCTTCGTGATCTACTTGAAGCCTCTCTCCCGGATTCCGTCCGTGCCATGGGGAGTGAGACCGCACGCGCGGTTCTGTCAACTGAAGTTCTAGCCTCTGCGCCGTGATGGCGGTATCACAGTCCTTGCAGTAAGAAACTTTTTTAATTCGCCGGCAGTTCGTCCTCCAAAACCGGAGACGGTGGCTATTTCCTCTTCCGAAGCCGCTTTCAGTTTTTGAATGGACCCAAAGGTTTTCAACAGGAGCGTTTTTCTCTTTTCACCGATTCCGGGAAACTCATCGAGAATGCTCTCAGACATTTTGCGTAACCGGAGTTGGGCGTTATAGGTATTGGCAAATCGATGTGATTCATCTCGAACTCTCTGCAGCAATTTCAACGCTCCCATGTCATGACTCCAGCGAAGCGGATTTTTTTTTCCAGGAAGGTAGATTTCTTCGAACTCCTTGGCTAGACCGATCACCTTCAGTTCGGATAGATCAAGTCGAGCCAATTCATGCAAGGCAGCATTCAATTGACCTTTGCCGCCGTCGATCAAAATTAAGTTGGGGTAACGCGCCGAAGTGCTACCTGCCTCAATTTCCTTCTTCACTCGTGTATAACGTCGTCGCACCGACTCCGCCATACAGGCAAAATCATCCTGCCCCACAACGGTCTTCATTTTGAATCGTCTGTAATTGGACCGATCCGGCCTTCCGTTGGTAAAACAGACCATGCTTGAAACCGCAAAGGTTCCACTGATATTCGAGATGTCAAAACCTTCGATCCGTCCCGGTGGCTCTGGAAGATTCAGTTTTTCCGCGAGTTCGCGAAGATCCTTTTCAGGATCCATGGAAACGGGAAGATTGCCCGGCAACCGATTGAATTTTGTCGTCTTTAGGGTGGTGCGTTTCAGAGCTTGAAGGGTATCGCGAAGTTTCGCGGCCTTCTCAAACTCAAGGGCCTTCGCCGCCTTTTTCATGTCGGCTTCCAACTGCTTCTCCAGATCACGGCATTGACCGGAAAGAAAATCACAGGCCTGGCTGACCTGACGTTGATAATCCTCCTCAGTGACATTACCGACACAGGGGGCGGTGCAGAACTTTAGATTCCCGTAGAGACAATGTTTATAATCGGATTCGACCGGACGAAGCGGGTGACATCCCCTAAGGTTGAATTGTTTCCGAACCAGCGATAGGGTGTGGCGAACAGCGGAAGCGTGAGGAAAAGGACCAAAATACCTGGCCCCGTCCTCCTGCTTGAATCGGGACAAACTGAATTTCGGAATCGGATCATTCAAGTTCACCTTGATCAGCAGAAACCTCTTATCATCCCGAAAGCTGACATTGTAACGGGGATGAAACTCCTTGATCAAGCGACCTTCCAGTAGAAGGGCCTCCGGTTCGCTTTTGACCACATGTACGTCAAAATCAAACACCGAATCGATCAAGGCCTTCAATTTCAAATCCCAGCCATGGCGCCGGGACGGGTGGAAATACTGGCTGACTCTTTTCCGCAGGTCCCGGGCCTTTCCCACGTAGATCACGGTCCCGAACCGATCCTTCATCAGGTATATCCCGGGCTTGTGTGGCAACTCGCCCAGTTTGCTCCGGATGGCATCGGTGGCCGGCATGTCGGACGGAAACGGTTAACCCACCAGAGAAGGATTCTCCATGAAGGCGTAGCAGAGCATATGGCAGATTCCCATTTGGGCATCTTCCACTCTGCCGTAATGTTCAGAATCGATAACGATGACTCGTTCACAAATTTCAGCCAATCGACCTCGTTTTGCTCCGACAAGGCCGATGGTTCGACACTGTTTATCGACTGCCCAGTCAATGGCTTTGACGAGATTCGGTGAATTCCCACTGACGCTGAGTGTCATGACGATATCGCCTGGTTCCGCATAGTTCTCCAGTTGCCGGAGAAAGATATCATCATAGGAATAATCATTACCGATCGCGGTTATCCAACTGACATTGTCATTCAGCGACAGGCACTTGAATCGTTTGGAAAGAACATCCGAGGACCCCTTGCCCAGGTCGGTGATGAAGTGTGAGGCATTTGCAGCACTACCGCCATTTCCAAAAACGAAGATCCGTCGGTTTTCTTTATGAGCCTCCTTAAAAAGGTCTATCAATTCAGCGACGGCATCCGTGGGTATCGAGTCGAGAGTCTGTTTCTGTCGGTCAATATAATCTTTAATCCAATCTTTCATCTTTTGTCGGTTGGTCCGGGCCATTGAATTTGGGTCCAGTCTGGAACTGCCTACCGGAATCGGTTATTTAAAGCAACCCTGCCTACCGGATAGAAATACAGGCACGACTGAGTCTTCGTAAAGATCATGCCCAATAAAACATCATCACACAAGGCGTATTCCACAAACCGGACTGATCGACAGCGATTCATAGTGAGGTCAGTCACAGAGAATCGGTAGAAGAACCGTTTACGGGGTAGGGCTCGCTGCACTGCCATTCGGTTAAGGGAATTTCAGACGCATTCCCCCCGTGCTGTAGCGTCGGCTGTCCTCAGCCGAATCCGCCGAATATACGCCAAAAATGCGCTGGGGACAGCGCACGCTACAGTGTGAGCGGCCGGATGGACGAGTCCAGCCTTCTGGAAAAGTTTTCCTTATCCGAATAGGCAATGGGGCTCGCTGCTCAGCGCGCCGGGAATGGGTCGTTGAATCCAGCCCTATGGCGCGCTGGGGACAGCGAGCCCTACCCAACTAGCCCGCTTAACCATATTGAATGTTCAGGGTTGGATCACCCGGATTCGGTAATACCGAGCTTTGATTCCATCGGTCGTCGAATCCCGGACGACAGCTTCTTCCGGGCTTGAGGCAATGAACCGACGATTGTCAGGAACATCCAGCGCTTTCCAGTTGTCAACCTTGTCCGGCTGATCATTCCATTGCACCTCAAAGGCAAGATCGGGAATTCTTGGAAACGAAACTACAGGGCGTCCCTCTCGATAATGAATACTTGATTTCCAGAAATCATCTGAATCTTCAGGGTCCGTGCCGGTCAGATATTCCAGAAGATTCGGAGCCTTGTCACCATCGGCATCCTGCAGGGGAGCAGAATCCCGAGCGGTGGCATCCCCGAATTGGGTCAGCACCCATTCTTCATAACTGATCCGTCCGCGCAAATCTGTCTGAATCCATTCACGAATCAGCTCAATCGCTTCCTTATCCAGAAGGTTACTTCCTATCGGGGGCATTCGATGAGGATTTTCCCACATCACCCGGAACCACCACCCCGACTTCGGAATCCAATGGGGTCTGAATAAGGTCTCCGTGAATCAAGCCGGATAGGCTGATCGGACTATTGAATCGGGCGTCGAATAAACCACGTCCTAAACCGTTTGGAAGATGACAATGAGCACAATTGGCAGCTAGGTAAGACCGAACCCGATATTCAAGGCCGGCGGAAGTATCATCCAATGGTGCCAAGGCCGGAAGGGTATGGATACTTTCCGGTGGATTGACGAAATATCCAACTTCGTGAAGCCGCTGGATCTGGTTGACTGGTTTTGCATTGTCGAAAGAAACCATCCGATTTAATTGTTCGGTTCTGAATCCCAGCACATGTCCTGTCTGAGGGGTATGACACGTCAGGCACCCGCTGCGACTGGGATAAATCCAGGTCTGGGACCGGGTCTGATCGCCGGATTGAATTTCAAATGTCTCGGTCATCCCCTCTTCAGGAACCAAGAGCGCGTCTTCCATGGAATCCCCCCAACGGTAGGTCACTCCGTAACTGCCCTGTTCATTGAGAACCAGCGCTCGAGTCTCAATCCGTTTTCTGGATTCCGGCTCCCCCTCCACCATTTCCAACTCAAAATGTTTTACCCAGACCGATCCAAGCGGAAATTCCCAGTTTCCGGTTTCATTGAACACAATCCTGTCATCCGGATTTGGGATTGAAAACCATCGGGTTTTCTCTGCTCCATCGGACCAGAACGGGACCACCAGGTCATAAGGCTCAATGCCCGGATGCGTCTTCAATAAAGCCATATCCGAAAAGATACCGGCATGAGAAAGACGTTCCGGAATGGGTTCACCGCCGGACGGGTCTGCTCTCTGCAGCATTTTTATCCGACCCTCTCCGTAGTCTGCCAGAAGGATGTCTCCAGTGACTGGATCGACCCCGAATGCAACGATGCCACCTTCCCGAGCGATTCGATCCACCCGAACCTGCCCGTCATCGAGTTCTCTCAATCCCCAGATATTGCCACTGGCGTAATCACAGAATAAATACACACCGAACAACTCTGGAAAACGGTCTCCGCGATAAACTAGTCCCCCAGTCACCGATTTGCCCGAACTCCTACCGTATTCCCAGATCGGTTCAATAGGTTCAAAAGCAAAAGGCGGTCTGCGTTTACCGGGAGTCGGAATCGTTCCTTCTCGAATATCCCATCCGTAATTACCGCCCTTGACAATGATGTCGATTTCCTCACGGGCTCCCTGCCCTACATCGCCAACCCACAATCGTCCGTCAAGCGAATCAAAGGACATCCTCCAGGGATTCCTCAATCCCACCGCATAAAATTCGGTCAGGACATCCTCCGGATTCACGGGCCGGCCATTGAACTCCGTGACGCTGATAAATGGATTGTCAGCTGGAATCCAGTAATTCTCGGAATTGGCTGGATGGGGATTCGGCTTCAGGTTACCGGGGCGTTTATCAACATCGATTCTCAGAATACCGGAGAAAAAGTCACGGGTAATGCGTTGACTGTTATCAAACTGATCGTTAGCCCCTCCTTCATCTCCCAGACTGATGTATAGGTAACCGTCTGGACCAAAATGCAGATCCCCACCATTGTGGTTGCTTGCCTGATCGAACTGATCGATCAGAATTAATTCCGAATCCAAATCGGCCTGGTTCGGATTGGTATCTGAAACCCGAAACCGGGAAACCCGGTCATGGCGCCCTGTGCCATCATCGGTGGTTGAAGTTACGGTATAGGAAATAAAAAAATACCCATTTTCCTGGAAATCGGGGTGAAAGGCCAACCCCAGCAAGCCCTGCTCTCCTTCGGTGAGTAATTTCCGTCTTCGGGATATATTCATAAACTGTAGTTTTTGACTGCGATCCTCATCTGGGAACACCCAGATTACCCCACTCTGTTGGACTATGAATAAACGAGAATCCTCTCCCGGAGGGGAGGCAAGCACAACAGGACGGTTAAACCAGAAATCCGTGATGTTAAGGGTTGTCACATAACCGAAACTGGGAGGATTCAACGGCAGGTTGAGACTTTGATTCGCCACCCGAATGGCCGCGTCTGATTCGAAACTCTGCAAGAGTAACGTGAACAACATAAAGCAACGGAACACACTCACTACCGCAATCTTTGGATTTTTTATTTTCATATAACGACACACTTTGAAAGGATGCCTGATCTACTGCCAATATTCACTGAAAAAGAATCCAATAAGAAATTCCCACAGGGCACTTCTTTGGGATCCGCAGATGCTAAATGGTAGGGTGCCCTGTCTCAGCGCGCCAATAACCGGCTGATGATGTCATTCAATCGGCGCGCTGGGGACAGCACTCCCTACCGAGTTCCGAGTTCCGAGTTCCGAGTTCCGAGTTACCGAGTTCCGAGTTACCGATTGCTTTCCATTCATAGTGGAGCACATAATTGACAATAATGAAAAGACGGAACGCAAACTTCTCATGACACTTAGGAAAGCGGATGATCCGATTTTATGGATTCGAAAGATGCATAGGAATGATCTCGATGCGGTGGAACGAATAAGGGAATCGGCCGAATGGAACCAGACTGAGGCCGATTGGCACCGGTTGATGCATCTGGAACCGGAAGGCTGTTTTGTGATGGTGGAGAAGGACACTGTCAAAGCAGCCACAACCCTTATTGGGTTCAAGAAAACATTGGCGTGGATCGGGATGGTTCTTGTGGATGAAAAACATCGGGGGCGCGGTATCGCAACCCGATTGGTGCAACATGCACTTAACTATGCACGTGACCAATCTTTCAAAACCATCCGCCTGGATGCCACACCACAGGGACAACCGGTCTACAAAAAGCTGGGCTTCACTTTGGATTGGAACCTCAACCGCTGGCAAATCGATGACATTTCCTGCCTACCTGAAGTGAGCATCAAGAATTCAGGATTACAGGTTCACTCTAAATCAGACGACCTGAATGCGCTATTCGCTCTGGATAATAATTTTCTGAAAATCGACCGCTCAGCTCTTTTGTCCAAACTTGCTCAAACAAGTCATTCCGTGGTCTCAGCCTGCAATTCAGAGGGGAAATTGAAAGGATACGGAATGCTTCGCTCCGGAAGTTTCGCCGATTACCTCGGCCCAATCATCTGCACAGACCCCAATTACGGCCCGCCGCTCGTCTCATGCCTACTGAAACATCGTCGCCATCATCGGATCGTCTGGGATATTCCTGAAATTAATACCAAAGCAGAAGCAACAGGAAAATCCCTTGGGTTCAGTCCAAGGCGTCCATTAATCAGAATGAGCCTGGGACCGGGGATTCCCGGCGAAAAACCAGAACTTCAGTGGGCAATCAGTGATCCATCAACCGGATGATTCTTCTTGATCAACAAGCCATTAAACTCCAAACCAAGCAAGACAGTTTAATCAATCTACACCCTACAATCCTGCATGAGTAAATCAACAGACATCAGAATCGTTGGAGCTTCCCTGTACTTCCTACCGGTACAAACGAGAGTGCCGCTGAAATTCGGAACAGAAACTCTGACTTCGGTGGACTGTGTCCGAGTCGCATTAAAGGTGGAAGACGATTCAGGTCGGACGGCTATCGGTTGGGGGGAAACCCCTCTCAGTGTTCAATGGGTCTGGCCAAGCGATCTGGCATACGACAAACGCCTGCAATCTCTGAAGAATCTCTGTAGAATGCTCACTCAAGCCTGGGTGGATCATGAGAAACAAGGTCATCCCATGGAAATTGGGTATCATTTCCAGAATAGGCAATTGCCTCCGATCCTCATGGAACTTAATCGCGCCGCGAATCATCCCGGAGAATCCATCCCCTGGCTGGCGGGTCTGGTCTGCTGTTCCGCTTTTGATGTCGCTTTACATGACGCTTATGGAAATCTGCACCAAAAGCCGATTTACCAAACCTATTCTTCAGATTACATGAATCGTGATCTCTCAGAATACATATCCCCTGCAGAGGATGTGTCCTTTGAATTTGAGGGACTCTTCCCTGACCATTTTCTCAACGACTCTCCAGCATCCTCACTGCGCGCCTGGCACTTGGTAGGTGGACTGGATCTCCTGGAACCTTCCGAACTGACCGGCACCGAACCGGATGACGACTACCCGGTTCTATTACGGGACTGGATTCAGAGGGATGGTCTCAAATGTCTCAAAATCAAGCTACGGGGAAATGACTCGACCATCGATTATCAACGTTTGGTCGACATCGGAAAAATCGCCGTTGAATACGACGTTGACTGGTTGACGACCGATTTTAACTGCACGGTCATGGACCCGGATTACGTCAATGAGATTCTGGATCGATTGTGTGATGAACACCCTAGGATTTATGGAATGGTTTTATATGTGGAACAACCCTTCCCTTATGAATTGGAGGAACACCGAATCGATGTACACAGCGTCTCGGCGAGAAAACCTCTTTTCCTGGATGAAAGCGCACACGACTGGAGACTTGTCAAAATCGGGCGTCAACTGGGTTGGACCGGCGTTGCCTTGAAGACCTGCAAAACGCAGACGGGCGCCATTCTCAGTGCCTGCTGGGCAAAAGCACATGGTATGACTTTGATGGTACAGGATCTGACAAATCCCATGCTGGCACAAATCCCCCACTTGCTTCTGGCCGCACACACCGGAACCATCATGGGCGTTGAAACGAATTCCATGCAATTCTACCCAGAAGCTTCTTCAGCAGAAGCGATCATCCACCCCGGTATCTATCAGCGAAAAAACGGAAATCTGGACCTGTCAACGATCCAGGGACCAGGCTTCGGATATCGTCATGAAGAAATAAAACGAACCCTACCGGAGGTAGATGTAACAGCGGGAGACATCTGCTGATTGGTCGGGCGTGCTGTCTCAGCGCGCCGATGGAGTGAATTCGGCTGATGATGGTCGTCTCAAGCGGCGCGCTGAGGACAGCGAACCCCACTGCCATTGGGTTATGGGTTTTCCGCAGAAATTCAGGGCCTTCGTACCTGAAGCTGGGGGCGCTGACCCCGGACTTACCTGAAGCTGGGGGCGCTGACCCCGGACCTACCTGAAGCTGGGGGCGCTGACCCCGGACCT
>DUCD01000214.1:0-8909 GCA_012959985.1 Verrucomicrobiales bacterium
TCCATATTCCGGCCTCGGCGCGGCCAGCTTCAGGGATGACGGTATTAAAATTCCTGCGGAAAAAAACTTTGTGACTATCAACCGAATTGGACCTACTTTGCTTTAACATGGATTCTTGGAAGTCAGGAAAAAACTACGCCAAGAGGTCGCTTTGTTGGGGAATAATTATCACCGGATTGATTTTTCGTCTCATTCGGCTTTTGCCGATATGACGGTGTATGGTTTGAACCGATATGGCGACGTTTGAGAGTCTTGTGGATTCGTTCGTTGAGAACGATCGATTGCTGCCGACCGATTAAGCAGGAAAGGTTTCAGATTCTTTAACAATTTAGCGAGGGAAACCTGCAACGAAGATGCTTGGAACGTAACCTGCTTATTTCTCCGGTATCACCCCTTGTTGGTTTTCCTAATAAGTGGAGCTATCTATGGAAACTTGCAGGCGGCCTCACAGGAATCCGATTCCAAGACGATGACCCTTTCGACACTGTCGATCCTTACCGTCGAACAGTTCCAAAATTTCACTTTGGAACCTACGGTTCAACTCGAGGGACCGGTGACTTATCAATGGTTGTTGAATGACCGTGAACTGCCCGAAACTAAGGAACGTCAATTACATTTCTCCGGTATACTGCAAAACCTGACGGGTGTCTATTCGGTCCGCATGACACTGAATTCGGGCATGAACCTAATCGAGAAAGTCGCCGATGTGAAACTGAAGGTGAAGACCCAAAGTCAGATCACCGCTTCATCGGATTTCGATCAAAATGGATTATCGGACCTTCTCTTCGAGCATGAGGAAGGCTTTGTCGCCACCTGGACACTGGATGCCGAGCAAGTGGTCAAGGCTGAGTTCATCGAGCCGGGGCTCATAGGCGAGGATTGGTCCATCGCGGCAACGGGCAACTTGAATGGGGATGAAACTACGGATATTCTACTGCGGCATATTTCGGGAGCCTTTGGCGTCTGGTATATGCAGAACCCGTCATTGGCCACTGAATCCTCATTCAGTCCGAATGTAGAAGAGGCCAGGCTCATTAATTTCCGTGGAGCTGCCCAGACCCAATGGTCCCTGATGGGCGCTGCGGATTTCGATGGGGACGAAAAGGGAGAATTGGTCATGCTCCACCCCGATGGGACATTCGCACTTGGTTTCCTGAACCAGGATCGTCAAGGGAGAACACACCTACATACCATCGAATTGTTTCCCCAACACCGTTTTCAGGGAACCAGTGGCCACTTGGCGGCCATCGCGGATTTCGACCGGGATCACCACCCGGAACTCCTAATGGTGTTTGAGCAAGGGGAAATGATGACCATGGGTCTGAACCGGAAAAACGGAACTTTCTTAGTCCGCTCACTGAAACCACGCAGCTTCGATCGCAGCAAATGGGAAATTGTGGCCACCGGAGATTATGACCGGAACCTGAGCATCGATCTGATCTTCCGAAGTAAGGAAAACGGAAATCTGGCCATCTGGTTGATGGACGGACTGGAACTGATGGAGGCCCGAATCATTCAACCTGCCAATCCAGGAGTTGGATGGAACATAGTCGGTCCCAGATAGTTGGGGATAGGCGATTGTCAGGGGCCATTCATTAGAGGCGACTCACTAAAAGGTAACAAGATCAAGGATCAGCTCGAACAAGGAAGTAAACTTACATCCTGAATAGTATCGGCGATAATCTCACTAACCCAGAGTCTTCAGATTTCCCAGAGTCTTCGAAACCTCGGGTTCAGCGAAATGCAGATCACTGCGGCGGCGGCCAACATCATTGACCAATTGATTAACTGAAGGAGAACGGCCAACCGATCGGAACCGAGGACGTCTTCATCGGGGCGACCGCCCTGCAGCACAATCTGATTGTGGCGTCCTGCAATACCAAACACTTTTCGCGAATTCCAGGACTTCGTATCGAGAACGGGTTCTCTTGAATGATGCGACAATTACGTGACTACCGAAAAAATCGGCAATAATTACATTATCATGGATTTCGGAAAACCAGGAAAAGCTTACCTGAAAACGCAAAACCAATATCGCGTAATTATAGCCGCATTGGACAATGTCCTGAATCGTTACGGAAAGAATAGGGTAGCATTATAGGATTGCCGCTTTGCAGGGATCGGTCTTAGATGGAGGCGATTTATGAAAAGACTATGCATTGTTTTGGTTCTTCTAGTTTGTATTCCAACCCTCTTGAACGGACGGGAAAGGAAGGAATATGACGGAGATGTTCTTTATGATGAAGCGAAGCTTCCTCATTACGATTTGCCCCCATTGCTGATAACAGCCGAAGGCAAAACTGTTTCCACTCCCGATGAATGGAGAAATGTGCGCCGTCCACAAATCCTTTCCCTGTTCAGCAATATCGTCTATGGGCGTGTACCCACGCCTGAAAGTCCGATCCGGACCGAATATGAAATCTTGAAAACGGACCCGGATTTCATGAATGGAAAAGCAACGAGAAAGGATGTGAAGATCCGATTTGAGAATGACAAGGGAAAAGCGGAAATGACGATTCTTGTGTTTGTCCCCAATGGTGCGACTAAACCGGTACCCGCTTTCATGAAACACAGTTTCAACAATACCAAGTCCAGAGATTTCGACGTCCATCCTACCCGAGCAGGCTTCATCCGCAACGGTTGGCCTTTGGGTGAGTTCTTTGCACGGGGCTACGCCTTTATCGCGGTTTATCAGCAGGATCTTGTCGGACATAATGAAGTGTCGTTCGGTCGGGGTATTGCTCCACTTTTTTACACGAAGGGACAGAGCTTCCCCAAAGCACATGAATGGGGCACGCTAACCATAGTATCATGGGGCGCCATGCGGGCACTGGATTACCTGGAAACCGACGATGCGGTGGACGCGAAACGAGTGGCGATCATGGGCCATTCGAAAATGGGCAAGGCAACCTTGTGGACGGCGGCTCAGGATGAGCGATTTGCCTTGGCAATCTCAGCACAGTCGGGATGCGCAGGGGCCGCTTTGTGGCGCAGGAAATCCGGGGAAACGCTACAGAAAATGGTCACAAGGTTTCCCTACTGGCTGAGCCGGAACGCTTGGAAATTTGTCAATCAGGAAGATGATCTTCCGGTGGATCAACACATGATGTTGGCACTGATGGCTCCCCGTCCGGTTTACGTCGCCAGTGGAGTAGAAGACACTTGGGCGGATGGCCGTGGAGAGTACCTCTCCGCATACCATGCCAGTGAAGTCTATCGGCTTCTCGGCAAAAAAGGTCTGACATCCGAGGATTCGCCGCAAGTTGGAAAAGCTATTATCGAGAGTGATATCGGGTATCATATCCGGGAAGGAGGTCATTCAGTTGAGCTTTATGACTGGCAACGATTCATGGACTTTGCAGATTATCATTTGAAGTAATCCGGCTGGTATCTGAACAACTCTTAACAATCCATGGCACTGCTCGATCCGGTTTTCGACAAAGATTCCATGCTGGAAGACATCCGGCGAATTGTGGCTTGCGGGATTCGTCGTCCCGGCTATCCGGGGGATCAGGCAACACAAGAGTATCTACTGGATCGATTCGAATGTATCTTCTTGGAGCATATCCACAGAGAGCCGGTCCAGGTAAATTTCTGGCAACCGACAGAGACCCATCTGTCCATTGAATCCGGCTCCGGTCCTGATTTTGTCAACGTACCCTGCTTCGCCGTGCCTTATACGCAATGGACTTCGGAAACAGGGCTTCTTGCTGAATCGGTTTTTGTCGGCTCGGGATCCCCGGAGGATTTTAAGAATAAAACAATTCAAGGAAAAATTGTCGTGGCAGAAATGGAGTTTGGCGAACTGAACGCCGGTTTGTTGAAAACCAATTCCTATTTTGTTGTTGATTCAGAGCATACGATTCCTGAGGGTCCCCTTCACGCTGCCAATTGGCTCATTAAAAATTTTCCGGTATACTATGAAGCCATCAAAAGCGGGGCGGCAGGTTTCATCGGAATCCTGAAAGACAACCCGATCGACGGTTGTGAATTCTATGTTCCCTATGATGGAGCATTGAAGAGCCTGCCTGCCGTATGGGTGGCAAGAGAGTCACGGGAGATGGTGGCCGCCGCCGCCCGGAACACGAAAGCGTTTCAATTTGTTAGCAATGGTGTCGGAAAACAAACCGATTCGCACAACCTGATTGGTAAATTGCCTGGCAAAGGGAAGGAATCCATCGTCATTACTTGTCATCATGATGCTCCGTTCGCTTCCGCAGTGGAAGATGCTTCCGGATTATCGGTCGTACTCGCTCTGGCGGAAGCTTTCCGGAATCGTCCGGAACCACTGGAGAGGAATCTGGTTTTCCTGGCAACTGCAGGACACTTTCACGGTGGCATCGGTACCCAGACTTTTGTCAGTGATCACAAAGACGATTTGCTTCGGTCAACAGTCGCCTGCCTGGGAATTGAGCACATCGCAGAGGAAACTGAAAGCGATGGAATCGGAGGCTACCGCAAAACCGGGCTCCCGGAAGTTCGGGCTTTGTTCATGGATCAATGTCCCGCCTTGATCAAAATCGTCGAAGCGGCCGTCCGGGAAAACGCGCTGGATCGATCGATCGCCGTCAATGCGTTTCTATTCGGACCGGAACCGCCTTGTGATAATGCGGCTTTCTTTACCGCTGGAATCCCTTCGGTATGTCATATCAGTGGCCCGCTTTACCTTTTCGATCCCATGGACCGAATCGATATGGTACGCGCCGTGGATCTGTCGAAAACCGCCAACGTATTTTACGACTGCATCATGCAACTGGATTCAATGGATGGTGAGCTGATTAGAGAAGGGATCACACGTCATCCTGACGATCCACCTTCGGAACGGCCGGCATGGTTCCAATCCCCGGATACTTACTTAAAGTAATATTCGAGATTCGATTGGGGTTGAAAAGTTGACTCAATTGCAACATGCTCCAAGTTTTAATATGAAGGCACTTATATATAATGGACCGTGGGACATGACGCTGGAAGAAATTTGCAAACCGCAGCTGGGCTCGGGGGATGTCCTCTTGAAAATGGAAGCCGTCGGCATCTGTGGGAGTGATGTGCATGGCTTTACGGGAGAGAGCGGTCGCCGGGCTCCCGGAATGGTCATGGGTCATGAGGTCGTTGGAAAGGTTGTCGAACTGGGGTCAGAGGTAACGGAGCCTCCGATCGGCAGCCGGGTTACGGTATTCAATGTCCTTGCCGATGTGGCTCCGACCTCTGAAGAAGGGGATCCGAGTTTTCTGAACAAGAAAGTCATCGGGGTCAACTTGGGCAGACGCGGAGCCATGGCAGAATATTTATCAGTGCCCGCTTCTAACGCTTTACCGGTTCCGGATGACATCCCTCCTGAAGTCGGGCTTCTTGCTGAACCAGTTGCTGTGGTCACCCATGGCTTCCATCGCCTTGAGGAAAAGAATATCCAGTCAAAAAAGCTGGCGATTCTCGGATCGGGTACTATTGGACTTTGCGCACTGCTCGTTGCCAAGGCAAAGGGAATCAGTGATATCGCTGTTTTGGACATGATTCCCGAAAAGACGCAACGTGCGGCGTCTTTTGGTGGTAAGCCGGTGGTGGTCAAAAAAGAGGACACCCCTGAGGAAGTTGCCGCCAAGGTAACGGCTGCATTGGAGGGAAAACCGGATCTGGTGATCGATGCGGTCGGCAGTCGTGGATCCTTTGACCAATGCACTGCACTCGTTGATGAAAAGGGCTCGATCCTTCTGATCGGCAACTTGGCAAAGTCCGTCGATCTTCCCCTTCAAACCGTCGTCAGCAATGAAATAGCCCTGATCGGAACATATGGTTTCGACCGACGAGCCTTTGAAAAAGGCCTGACGATGGTGCCCGAATTAAAGGATGAACTGACAACCTTCATTGAGGGCCGCTGTACCCTGGAAGAGACCCCTGCGGTTATGACCCGACTTGCCAAGGGGGAACAGCAGGCATTGAAAGTCGTGATTGAATTCGCTTCAGATTGAAACGGCGTTCAATTTCTCAGGCTGTCCGCTTGCTCCTTCAAGGTTGGCATTCACCAGAATTGCCCCCTCCAGGCAGGCTCCGAACAATTCGGCACCCGACAAATCAGCATTCGTGAGGTCTGCTCCACGAAGATTCGCATTTTGAAGGTCTGCTCCACGGAGATTGGTTCCAATTAAAATTGCTTCCTGAAGATTGACACCCTGCAGAAAAGCACCTTGCAAATTGGCACCTTGCAAATTGGCACCTTGCAGAACCGCACCGCGCAGATCCGCTCCATGCAGTTCGGCATCATTCAACTGGGCCTTCAGCAGAAAGGCATCCTGGAGGTCCGCATTCCTTAAAACCGCTTCCTGAAGCATCGCCTTGGTCAAAATGGCTCTCCGTAGAGATTAGCTCCCTGGAGAAATGCTTTCTGAAGATAACTTCCCTGCATATTCGCATTAAGAAGCAACGCGTGGGTCAGCACAACTCCACGAAGATCTGCTTCTTGAAGATCCTTTCCCCTTAAATCTGCCGAACTGAGACTCGGAGCTATATCGGGAGCCTTTTTCCGCCAATTATTCTAGGCAGCGACAGGTTGGTTAAGCATCCGAATGTGATCAGGGTTGGCCATTTCTGAGATTACTGAAGACAGTAAATAAAAACAAGACAAATGGACCACTCAGCATCATGGCTGATGAGCTCTGAGACTTCTCTTCAATTGCAAGTCAATGACTTGCAAAAAGGATTCCAGTGAAAAACACTCCCTACCCGGGCAAAGGTAGGGAAGAACATCGAAGGACCTACTCAAAAATAACTTCGCCCTTGGGATTGCTGATGGGGAGCAATGGCTCCAATGAGCAAAGAGCAGGGCGATCCAAAGCGGCGTGAATGATATGAACCAAGGTTTAAGGTTCATTCATCTTGGTGAATTTTCGGCATGAAGATCAGGTTTCCGCCTTCGACGGAAACCGATTCAAGGTTTTGGAGAATGGCATTCAGCTCGGGTTTGGAATTTACATCGGCGGCAAGATTCTCCGAACCCATTTTCACCATGAATTTTTCCGGCAGGGGCTTTCCCTTAACCTCTACGGCCTCTGCGAAAACCATCAACCTCCCGGCTGCCAAATCCACTTTAAAAACGGCCGAACCATTCAGGAAACGTCCTTCCTGAATGAATCCCAACCCTGATAATGGAATGCTCACCTCTCCTTTGACCTGGTCATCCTCAATGGTGACATAAACCTTACCGCTGAGCTCTTTCCAATCGGGATGGGTCCGGATCAATCCATTGATATCATCCCCGGTCAGAATTAAAGGATCAACCGCTTTTCCTTGTTCGATTTCGGCCTTGAAAGAATCGAGTCTTTCGGCAATAGCGTCGGCTTCCTGTTGGGACAATGTCAATTCAGGAAGCTTCCGTGGTTGGGTATCAGTATATTCCTCCATGAATCCAGTCAGCGCTTTCTTGACCCAGAAGTAGCCCGCTACCGATCCTCCGATTCCCAGTAAAAAAATAGCAAGGCATCCGATGGCGAAAAACCTTCCGATGCCTCCCTTTTTTTTCGTTTGGATTTCGTAGTCGCTCATTTCATTATCGGTTCGTTGCGGTTCAACACGCGACGGGCACCTTTATGCCGCCGCAAAACCCCAAACAAAAGCAGGGCCCCTGCCGTTATTATCGCATATTCAGAGGGTTCCGGGGACGACCGTAAATCCAAGGTCATTGAAAATGGCCAGTTCTGTGGAATTGAATTGTCGTATCATGGCTCCGGCACTGATGGATGGATTCATGACAAAACCCTCAATGTTATCGGTATGGCTCAGACTGGATCCGGATTCAAATGGATCGGGAGAAAAGATGGATACATTGGAAGCCGCACCGGTTCCAAGGAATTTTACGGATCCACTGGTTAGATCGGTTGCTTGCCCAGTAAAGGCTCCAGCACCACTGACCAGATCCCCCACACTGGGGCCGGATAGAAAGTTATCAAAGCCCGAGTAGGTGCCGGGAATACCGGAAGTGGTGTTTTCGTTAATGAGGGATGCAAAACCGAGGGCATGTCCCAACTCATGGAGGACTACTGTGAAAAGATCAAACTCACCCGCTTCCGGAGTCCCCGTATCAGAATTCCAGTTGAATCCAAAATTAACCGTGCCAGAGCCATCCGAACTACCGCCTGAGGGATCGATCCCGGTAGTGATATGTTTAAACAGAAACCCGTTGCTGATCTTCTGGTTGGTAAGGTAACTCGTTCCCGCTGACGCGAGCGATCCGGTTCCGCCGCTTTGGGAAGCCTCCCAATTAAAATCAACCGTGACGGCGCTGAGACTGGTAAAGACCGAACTCAGATAGCTTCCGACCGCGGTCACGGTACTCTGCCGGGTGGTTCCAAAAGTCGGGTCTTTGAATCCGGTGTTGACGTCGTCATAAGTAAAATTAAATACGACTTGTCCTGATACAGAAGTCAGGGAAGCGCAGACTACAAGCAGGCTATAAGTTATATTAATAGCTTTCATCAACCCTGAGGGGTGGGAGTGCACAGCGTAATCCAAGTAAGCGGCAAATACCAATTCAATCGCTGAAAAGTTATTCACAGAGGGCCACAGATTGAGACCTCCGAAATCAAAAAAACGCCTGCCGGAACACCACATTGATGCCTGCAATTGTTTTTAAACCAAGAAAGATCACCGTTTATTCATAGAGGAAGGAGCGATGCCATAATACCTCTTGAATTCTCTGCTGAAGTGGGAAATACGTTTATAGCCCAGTCGGGGGGCAACCTCCTGAATGGTGGCGGTTTCTCTCAAATATACTCTTACGCATCAAGTTTTCGGATTTAAACCTCGGAATTCTTCACAAACTTGATGCCGGGCAGAACATGTTACCTGAAGGTGGCCGCGCTGAGGCCGTTCATGGAAAATCACGTGTTTATACTCCATGAAAAGGTCCCGGTTCAGCG
>DUCD01000214.1:8938-11712 GCA_012959985.1 Verrucomicrobiales bacterium
ATCACGTCCGACAATTTCAGCCCCTGGGATTTTCCGAAAACTTGATGCCGATCAGTATAATACCGCGCCTTGATAATTCGCTGCTCATTCAGCCAATCCTGTGGTGAGCTGCAATATCTTCCTTAAAATGCCTCTCCAGCTGACGGGTGGTAATTCCAAAGATTTTGGCCATCTTTTTGGATTGGTATTCCGCTCTCACAGCAAGCCTCAACCATCCATGAAGTTTTTGGGGATTCCGTCTTTTCCAGTTCTGAATATTCATTCTCTTCGGAAAACCATATCCCCACCCCGACTCGATTCGACCCAACAACGCCTGTAACAGCACAGGGGGCTGAAGATGGTGGTAGGAACAGGATTCGAACCTGTGAAGGCTAAGCCAGCAGATTTACAGTCTGCCCCCGTTGACCGCTTGGGTATCCTACCCCCAGTAATTCTCGTCCGCAATCTCAGCGGGTGGACGAGGAAATTGCCAATAATCCAATACTTTGTCAACTCGTGTCTCAAAGTGCTTTTCCATTGCACTGTAAGCCCTCTCTTTAATCCTCTCTTAGGCTAAAGCGGGAGAGAGTAAAGCATACCGAAAACCCAATTGCCAACGGGGACCAGCGACACTAAGGTGAAGACATGTTCGATCTATTAAGTTCGAAGCTCCAAAAGGTTTCTAAAAACCTGAGAGGGCTCGGAAAAATAACTGAATCCAATATTTCGGATTCCTTGAGAGAGGTTCGCCTGGCCCTGTTGGAGGCCGACGTCAACTTCAAGGTTGCCAAGAATTTCATAGAAGAAGTTAAGGAAAAATCTCTGGGCATGGAAGTGATTCAAAGTATTCACCCAGGACAGCATCTCATTAAGATTATTCATGACGAGCTGGTCGAACTTCTTGGATCCAAGAATGCCTCTCTGGAGTTGGATCATTATCCCAGCAGTATTCTTATGATCGGTCTTCACGGGGCAGGAAAGACCACTTCCAGCGCTAAACTGGCCCGACTTCTGGAAAAGGATGGAAAAAAACCACTGTTGGTGGCCTGCGATATATATCGACCTGCGGCGATCCAGCAATTGGAAACACTGAGTAAACAGTTAGGTTTTCCTATCTATCTGGATCGAGAGCAGAAAAACGTCCTGAATATCGCCAAAAAAGCGATGCAGTTCGCCAAGGACACTGATCGAAATGTCCTTATTTTCGATACGGCAGGACGCCTGCAGATTGATGAGGAGATGGTGAGTGAACTGGTCCGGCTTAGAAAATTCCTTAAACCACAGGAAACACTTCTGGTTCTGGATGCCGCCACGGGGCAGGAAGCGGTCAATGTGGCCAATGAATTTGATACTGCATTGGGAATCACCGGAGCCATTCTTACAAAGCTGGATGGAGATGCGCGGGGTGGAGCGGCATTAAGTTTCAAGTCGGTAACCCGTAAACCCATCAAATTCATGGGAGTCGGTGAAAACCCTGAAGATTTCGAACCCTTCCACCCGGAAAGAATGGCTTCCAGAATCCTTGGCATGGGAGATGTTGTCAGTCTTGTCGAAAAAGCAGCCGAAGCGGTGGATCTCGAAGATGCCAAGAAACTCGAGGAGAAAATTCGCCGTGGCCGCTTCACTCTTGAGGATTTTCTTAGCCAACTTCGCCAAATGAAAAAATTGGGACCCTTGGAAAGCGTGGTGGGTCTGCTGCCGGGTGGCTCTGAAATGACCCAGAAAGTGGATTTTCAGAAAAGTGAGAAGGAATTTAATCGCATGGAGGCCATCATCTGCTCTATGACACCACTGGAACGACGTAACGCTCAGATCATAAAGGCAAACAGGAGAAAGCGAATCGCCAAGGGCAGCGGCGTTAAGGTCTCGGATGTGAATGGTGTTCTAAAACGATTCAATCAGATGCAGCAGATGATGAAAAAAATGGGAAGGATGCAGAAAATGATGAACCTTGTGAATCGAAAGGTGTCAAAAAAATCCCGAAGGCGCTGAGGAAGGGATAGTACAATAAAGTCCTTAAAACTTGTGAATAGCTGAGGACAATTGTTAATAAAGAGCCTTTGTCATTGCTTTATTAAATCTGTTCCCATGATATCAAGACCGTTATTATTGATATAAATATCTTATAATAAACAATATACAAATAATGTTTCTTTTGTTCACCAGCTATAATATGATTAGTTTTTAGAGAGAATTCTCTTCTTTATTAGTGATTAAATGAAATTATCGATTGCCAAAGAACAACTGAGTCACGGCTTGCAGACGATATTAAATATCGTCAGTAGCCGAAGCACTTTACCGGTGCTCTCAAATGTGCTGCTGGAAGGATTGGACAAAAGACTGACTCTGACTGCAACTGACCTTGACGTCACAATATCCTGCAGTGTCGATGCAGAGATTGAGGAACCTGGATCAATCACCTTACCCGCCAAGAAGTTCTCAGGAATCGTTCGGGAACTGGCTTCGCTTGACATCGATCTGAAAACAGATTCCAAGAACTTTTGTATCATCCAGTCCGGGGCCTCCTTTTTCAAAATCCACGGTTTGGCTGCGGAGGAATTTCCTCCCATTCCTACGTTCACAGAACAGAAAAAAGTCGCTCTTCCTCAGGAAAAAGTAAGATCGATGCTGAAGAAAACCTCTTATGCCGTATCCAATGACGAGAGTAGATACGTATTGAACGGTATTTACTTCAGTCTGAAGGAAAATAAATTTCTTATGGTAGCCACCGATGGACGGCGCTTGGCATTGGTGGATGAAGAAGTGGAAATCCCAGAGGATAGCCATGGCGAGTT
>DUCD01000214.1:11731-24995 GCA_012959985.1 Verrucomicrobiales bacterium
CCACTAAAACGATCAACGAGTTGTCTCGATTGCTTCAGTCGTCCGGGGATGTGGACATAAAATTTACCGAGTCCCAGGTAGCCATCAGCTTCGTTGATGAAAAAAAATCCGATGTATTGCTAATTTCCAAGTTGATAGATGGAACTTATCCCAACTATCATCAGGTTATTCCCAATGAATTAAAGGAAAGGGTCTCTCTTGCCCGTGAGGAATTACTTCAGGCGCTTCGTCGAGTCGAAATAATGACCAGTGATAAGTCCAGCTCTGCAAAACTGGCTTTTACCGAGAATAATCTGACTATTACGACGAATTCCCCGGAAGTTGGCGAAGCCCGAGAAAGTATTGCGGTTAATTATAAGGGAGCGGAAGTTTCCATTGCCTTCAACCCGGGATTCCTCATGGATCCTTTGAAGGTGCTTGATAGTGATGAGGTTTTCCTTGAACTGACCGATGAGTTGAGTCCGGGAGTGATTAAAATCAATGCTCCGTTTCTTTACGTTATTATGCCTATGCGCATGACTTGAGGTCATGGGTGAAACTTACAAGATAATTGGAGGAGACGGTCAGGAATATGGGCCTGCCGATGAAAATGAGATCAAGGCGTGGATTTCAGAGGGGCGAATTGCCGGCGAGACAAAGGTTCTACCTGAAAGTATTCGTCATTGGATTCCCGTTTCGGATCTGAAGGAATTCAAATCCGATTTTACCAATCAAGCAAAGGATATTGAGTCGGACGTTTCCCTTGTGGAGGATTCTTCACCGGAAGAACTGATTTCGGTTGGGTTTTCCATAAGGTTGGTTTCTCATTTTGTCGACAGCATGATAACCTGTCTTTTAACCCTCTTGGTTTACGGGGCTCCTCCCGATGACATTCTTACGAATTTCAGCGCTTGGACAGTGGTTCAATGCGGCATTCTCGGAGTCTACCGGGTGTATTTTCACACTCGATATGGGGCAACACCTGGTAAAATGCTTATTAGAGCCAGAGTTGTGGATTACGAAGGACACTCCATTACTTGGCAACAGGCCATCCTACGATATGTCGGGTTTATAATTTCCGCCTTTTATTTTGGCATCGGGTTTTTGGTCATGATCTTTGATAAACGAAAACGAGGAATTCATGATATGATTTCCAAAACACGGGTGGTTTACCGTTCCTGACTTCTATCATGACCTTGGATCCGCAGTCAGACCCTGGAAAACAACGTGATAGAATACTGATAGGACTGGCAACGGTCATTCTATTCTTTGACCAGTTGACCAAGCACCTGATCTTCAAGTGGCTGGATTACAAGGAGACCTATGTGGTTATCGATGGGTTCTACAAATTCGTCCATTGGCATAATACTGGGGCTGCCTGGAGCCTTTTTCGGGGAAGAAATGAACCTCTAGCCATCATATCCATTATAGCCGTAGCGTTACTCTGTTTAAATCGACGTCATTTCGGATCGGATCGGATGTGGGGACAGATTTCCCTTGGGCTTCTTTTCGGAGGAATCTTTGGAAACCTGATAGATAGAGTCCGTTTAGGATACGTGGTGGATTTCATTTATTTTTATTTGTATCCAAGGCAGGGAGGTGAGATTGGGTTTCCTGCCTTCAACATAGCCGACAGTGCGATTTGTATCGGGGTCGGATTAATGTTCTACAATTCATGGACCGTGGAACGAGATGAAATCTAAAACCTCACTTTCCTGAGAAAGGACCCCAGCATGGTTTGCAAAGCATTACCCGTCTTTGTAGGAGGTCCGACCGCGTCCGGAAAGTCCCGCCTGTGCATGGAGTTGGCAGATCGTATTCACGGAGAAATCATATCGGTGGATTCCATGCAGGTGTACCGGGGTCTCGATATAGGGACCGCGAAAGTATCAAAGTCTGATCAACAACGGAACCCTCATCACTTGATCGATGTAGTTGATCCGGCGGGCCTGTTTAATGTTGGGAATTTTCTAACCGAAGCAGGTAAGGCTATGGAGTGCATTCAGCTCAAGGGGAGAGTGCCGATCTTTTGTGGAGGAACCGGGTTGTATTTCAAAGCTTTCTTTGAAGGGCTGAGTGATCTTCCGTCAGGGGATATCACCTTGAGAAAGGAGTTGTTAAAAACGCCCCTGAAGCAGCTCCTCGAGGAATTGCGTGAAAAGGATCCTGTTTCCTACCGGACGATCGATTTAAAGAATCGTCGACGCGTCGAGCGGGCCATTGAGGTGATCCGTTTATCAGGTCGGCCATTTTCCGAATTAAAGGGACAACGGACTACCGGATACGTTTCAGGAAACACGGCAACGGAAGCCCTGTTGCCTGGACCCGTTTTTTTCTGCATAACCCGGGAAAGGGAAAGCCTCTGCGAAAGGATCAATTCCAGAGTAGATGAAATGTTCCGATTGGGATTGATTGAAGAAACTGAGAACCTGCTTAATAATGGGGCTGATTCAGCATGTACGGCAATGCAGGCCCTCGGTTATCGACAGGTGATAGAGTATCTGAATGGACTTCGATCTCTGCCGGAAACCATTGAGCTGGTGAAATCCAGAACACGTCAGTTTTCCCGCCGCCAAAAGACCTGGTTTCAAAATCAGTTCTCGGCCGACTGGATTACTCTCTCGGAAGGGTTTCCTTCAAACGATGCTTTGGATTCCATTATCAGGAGCTATGACCAACTCATGACTAATGCGGTGATATAAGACTCTCTTGAAAGCACTACAAAGTATATCCAATGAAAAGAAAACCGAACGGGTTTTTCTCGTCGGTATTGAGCAATTGGAAGGGAATCGTTGGGATGTGGAGGAATCTCTGGAAGAATTGAGATTGCTTGCCATCACCGCAGGAGCGGAGATTCTCGGGCAGGGATTCCAGAAACTTCGCAAACCGA
Organism: Verrucomicrobiales bacterium; assembly: GCA_012959985.1. Taxonomy (GTDB): domain Bacteria; phylum Verrucomicrobiota; class Verrucomicrobiia; order Limisphaerales; family DUCD01; genus DUCD01. The sequence goes on from DUCD01000214.1 coordinate 14,601, forward strand.
ATCCATCAACTTATATCGGGAAAGGTAAAGTGACTGAGTTTGCAGAAGAATGCCGCTGCCTGGATGTGGATACGATCATCTTTGATGATGAGTTGACTCCCGCACAGTGCCGCAACCTTGAAGGGCTGTTTGACTGTAAGATATTAGACAGAACGTCTCTTATTCTGGATATTTTTTCTCAGAGAGCTCGGACCAAAGAAGGAAAACTCCAGATAGAACTGGCTCAGCTTAAGCATATTTATCCTCGATTGACCCGATATTGGACCCATCTTTCAAGGCAGCAGGGCGGGATCGGAATGAGAGGAGAAGGGGAAACACAGCTGGAAGTAGACCGGCGAAAGATTCAGGAACGCATATCCCGCCTCCGCAAAGATCTGGAAAAGGTTCGAAAGCAAAGAAACACCCAAAGGTTGGGTCGTAAGAGGAATCACTGGCCTCTTGCTTCGATCGTCGGATATACCAACGCCGGAAAATCGACGCTTTTCAATGCCCTGACCGGGGCGGCTGTATTCGAAGAAGACAAACTTTTCGCGACATTGGATCCCACCACGCGACGTCTTCATCTGCCGACCAATCAGGATGTTCTGATATCAGATACCGTTGGATTCATCAAAAAGCTGCCACACAAGCTCGTGGAGTCGTTTAAAGCTACATTGGAAGAGGTGATAGAGGCCGATTTACTGATTCATGTTGTCGATGTCAGTAATCCTCATGCCTGGCATCATATCGAGTCGGTAAATACCGTCTTGGATGAGATTGGAGCAGAGAACATTCCCACCCTGATGGTTTTCAATAAAGAGGACCGGCTTGACTCGCCCGGTCGAATGAAACATTATCTGGAAATGTTTCCGGGCGCTGTCGGCGTCAGCGCCAGGACGCGGGGAGGTTTTTCCGATTTGTGGGCTGAATTAGGCCAATTACTGAGGCCGATTCGAAAATATGTGGAACTATCGGTTCCCCATGACCATTCCAAGGTGATCTCTCGGGTGCATGAAACCGCTCAGATCGTCGACAAGGAGTATCAGGCAGAGCAAGTCGTGTTCAAAGCGAGGATTCCTCCCTATCTGATAGCGGAATTCTCTTCGTATATTACACGGGAATTGGGGCATGAAGAATCAACCGTATCGAATCAAGGACATGCCGGACTGCGAACGTCCGCGTGAACGGCTGTTGAATCATGGAACGGAGGCATTAAGAAACGCAGAATTGATCGCCATCATACTACGGACGGGTATGAAAGGACGATCGGCTATTCAGATAGCTGAAGACCTTCTGGTTCGTTTTCCCACACTGGATAGCCTGGCCCGAGCTTCGCTCAACCGGCTTGTTGAAATCAAAGGCATCGGGAAAGACAAAGCCGTTGCGTTGAAGAGTGCGTTCACCCTTGCAGAAAGAATGTCCAGGGAACTGCGGCGGGAATCTCCCGTTCTGGACAATCCCTCAATCATTGCCGATTTACTTAGGGAAGAAAACCGATTTTACGAGGTCGAGCATTTTCAATTGGTGTTATTGAATACCCGAAGACGATTGATTAAGGTAGAACAAGTCAGTCAGGGAACATTGGATACCCTTTTGATCCACCCCCGCGACGTTTTCATGGCTGCCATTTCAGCCGGTGCCGCAGCCATTGTCCTGGTGCATAATCACCCCAGCGGGGATCCTATGCCTTCAGAGGCCGATATCCGGGTCACCCGTGACCTGATCCGGGCCGGGAAGCTGTTGAAAATTGAGATTCTGGATCACATTGTCCTGGGCAGAGCCTCGACAGAACGCAGCCAGGATTATGCCTCTTTGAGAGAATTGGGTTATTTTTATGACTGAAAAAAACCATTCCAATACAAGCGTCCATCCTACGGCTGTGGTTCACCCCAAGGCGGTCATCCCCGGTAATGTCTGTATTGGACCCTATTCAGTCATCGATGAGCATGTGGAACTCGGGCAAGCCTGTTGCATTGGTCCACAGGTTCACTTAACCGGATGGACGCGAATAGGTAGAAATAACCGATTCCACGCCGGTTGTGTTATCGGGGATGCTCCACAGGACCTGAAATACCAGGACAACCCCACCGAATTGATCATCGGTGATGACAATGTCTTTCGAGAGCAGGTCACCATCCACCGTTCCAACAAACCGGACGATTCTACCCGGATAGGAAATGGAAACTTTTTCATGGTCAATAGCCATGTCGGTCATAACTCATTGATAGGGAATCAAGTTATAGTTGCCAACGGGGCATTGATTGGCGGGCATGTGCAGGTTGATGATGGTGTGTTTATCTCAGGAAACTGCCTGGTTCACCAATTCGTCCGAATCGGCTCTCTGGCATTGATGCAGGGAGGGGCTGCCGTCAGCCAGGATTTGCCGCCCTTTACCCTTGCGACCGGAGACAATGGTATCTGCGGATTGAATGTCATCGGGATTCGAAGAGCCGGATTTGACCAGAAAGAGCGATTGAAATTGAAGCGCCTTTACCGGGAGCTTTTCCTTCAGGGAAAAAGTCCTATCCGAGTGGCGGAAACGATCCAGAAACGCATCTCATCACCGCACGAAAAGCAATTGATCCAGTTTGTTCTGGAGTCTGAACGGGGTATTTGTCCGCATATACCGCGGAAAAGAAGATAAAAAAACCCTCTTTCCGAGAGGAAAGAGGGTTGAGAATATTCTTAAACCTTTTCAGGTAATTAGAACAAGTAAATCAAGTTCAAGGCCACGGAAACCAAGTCGTCGGTGTCTCCACCGGCGGGTGCACCAGCATCGCCAAAGGCATCTTCGTCAGCTGAATCCCAACGAATTTCCGCCCGGCTGATGACGTTTTCCCAGAGGGCGTAATCAGCGGTCAGTGTCAAGCTGAACAGCTCGTTCTTGTCAGCACCTGCGGAAGCATCGAAATAATAGATTCCGTTGCTGGCTTCGGTGTAATCGATACGGCCGTGCAGAGCGAGCTTCTCGGTCGCCTGATAGGATATGTAGGTAGCCAATGCCCATGCGTGACTGTCAAAGCCGAAGGTGTTGTCGCTGTAATCATAAGCGATTCCTGCGGCCAATCCATCAACTGGCATTGGGACAGTCAGGGAAGCGTACCAGTTAGAGCTGTCTTCGTCATTGCCGCCAGCACCGCCATTAGGACCGCCATTGCCGTTTCCGTTTACTCCACCGATTGCCAGGGAAGATCCGGAAAGGAATCCCCAGGAATCAGGAGCGTTCAAGGTCAACAGGCCGAGAAAGGTTTTTTCCGACTCGGAACCATCAGCAAAATTAATTGCTTGAGGGCGGGCGTTGACAGCATTGAAATAAGAATCCGCAATACCCAGGGACAATCCGATATAATCGTTGAACTGGTAACTTCCCAGAACACCGGTATGTGCAAACGGCTCAATGAAATAACCGTATGAGCGACCGAAGTTAGGGTTGCTTCCTGAAGCAAAAACCTCATAACCAACTACGGTATCGAATGTGCCCATGCGGACATCGATGCCGTTGCCTACTGGGACACGCAGATCCACAGTGGCTTGTTTGATTGCGAAATCAGAATTCGCTGATCCTGCAATAGATGAGGTGGTGCCATATAAATTGGCGTCCGGTCCAAACAATAGGTCAACTGTATACCCTGCGGCCCAATTTCCTTCATCCAAAGGGGATTGGAGGACAATATTAGCCACATGGAAGTTGAAACCGTCCATTTTGTCTGCTCCATCAAAAGACCGGCCGGCCGTAAGATTTCCGTCTCCCGGCTGCCAAATAGCCGATGTTTCTACGTAACCACTGATGGTGGTTGATGATAATGCTGTCTTGACTGAAGATTCTTCAGCCTGAACAGCCGATATTGCACCGACCAGCCCTGTGGCTGCCAACGCTTTAGTCCACTTGTTCAATTTCATTCGAGTTCCTCCGGTATAATTAGTTGATTTCTGCCTTAATATTACAAATAGACCCCGAAGCCACCCAATTGATGCCCCTCAAAGCCTAAATTTCTCGGCACTTTACCAAAATCGATTGACTTGACAACAAGAAATTTCAAATATTTTTGAGAATCGACAGCCCGTTTGAAGCTTTTAGAGCACGGAAAAGTTCATTTTGGAATGTGTTTTCAATCCGAATGGACCCCTGAACCTATTGATATCGGATTGTACTGGTGGATTGGTTGAACTCATTTCCATGAGATCGGGTATTTTTATTGATTCCATTCTGAGGCGCCGTGACAATTCTGCTTATGAGTGCCTTGGATAATCAATTGGACCGGTTTCTAAGAAAACCTCCGCAACTTGGGTCGAGTGTGTTTATTGCAAAAGGTGCTGTTGTTGTGGGAGATGTGACGTTAGCTAGAGATTCAAGCGTCTGGTATAATGCGGTGATTAGAGGTGATATCAACGCGATCAGAATTGGGAAGTGCACCAATATTCAGGATAATGCAGTCCTGCATGTTTCGGATGATTTTAAGTGTATAGTGGGAGATTATGTCACAGTGGGTCATTCTGCTATTCTGCATGCCTGCCAAATTGGCGATAAAGTTCTGATCGGAATGGGCGCCGTCGTGATGGATGGGGCTCAGGTGGGCGACCAGTGCTTGATCGGAGCCAAAGCTCTGGTGGCTCGGGGAACAATAATTCCTGAAGGATCTCTTGTAATGGGAGTTCCCGCCAAAGTTGTTCGACTGTTAACTCTTGAAGAAAGGGAGAACCTGAGGCATTGGGCGGACAAGTATGTGGATAATGCGGCCTATTGTTTGAAAAACGCGATTAATGTCTCGGGGCCGTGTTGAGGTGGGAAGTGCTGTACTGCCATTGGGTTAAGGAATTCAGGCACGCCTGAAGCTGGGGGCGTCGACCCCGGATCATTGAAATCGGCATTCATTTCTTCCATAATCCGGCCTCGACGCGGCCAGCTTCAGGGATGACGGTATTAAAACACCTTCGGAAAATGCTTAACCGAATGGTAATGGGGAGTGCTGTCCCGGCACTCCCTACCCAAAAAGAAAAACCCCTTGCTGATAGGCAAGGGGTTAGGAAAATTTCTTTAATCAGGTACTGATGAATTACTGCCTTGGAGGAGGAGCGGAACCTGGGGGAACGTTTGGAACGGTCCTGTTAAGATCTTTGGATCCTTCCGGGTCGACTGCTTTGATAGCGTAAAAATGCTGTGAACTCTCCCCCATGGTTCGCGCTTTCTTCAAGGCATCGCGGAGTAGGGGGGCCGCTTTTTTGGCAGCCGTGCCGATTTCCATGAGAGCATAGGAAGACAAAGTCCGAACTTCCTCGTTTGGGCTCTTCAGACCCGCAATTAAGGCATCGACGGCGGGAGCGGCCCGGGGACCTGCCTGACCGAGGGCTGCGGCTGCATCTGCTTTCGCGTTGTCATCTCCTGATGTCAGCGCTTGGACTTGTGCATCGATGTCGAGGTCTTCATCATATTTGCGTTCATCATCACCTCCACCGCATCCGATCAGAAGACTTGTCAGGAGTAGGACAAGTATGCTTTGTAAAAAAATCCTGAATTTCAATTTCATGGTTCAGGGATTCTAATTCAGTGACGGGAAAGCATCAACAAGTAATTCTACAGTTTCGAGATAATTTTTTTGAATTGAGGCCGGCTGAAAATAAATACTGAACCTAGTTTTGATGGATCTCTATTGTGGTTCGTTCTGGTTTTTTCGCAGTAGCTTGTTTTTCATTCTGGAGAAACCTGTAAACGGGGTTGTGAATAATTTGGGGAGGTTATAAACCGGATTAGAGATGGGGTCTTTAAGCGTTCCGCTGACTTGGTATTCGAACAGAAGGGTCAAAGGGGAAAGCACCGTCTTGAGGAGGGGCCCTAACAGAAAACGGTCATGCAACATGCGAGCCTGCACTCGGGCGTCGATTTTTCCATCAAAAGTAAAATAGCCTTTATATAGAAGATCCAAAGGCGGAGCATGGATATGCAGGTTATCGGTATGAATCTCTCCTTTTCTGATTTTAAAGGCAGCCGTGGCTGCTTTAGCACGGTTGTTTCCTATGTTTCCCGGCAGAGAATTCAATGCCGGAGACAGAACTCCGAACAATGGCACATCCCATATATAACCATCGGAGACAAAAATATTGCCATGCCCCTTTAGTTTCTCTGGGAAATGGACCCTACCATCCGTCATTGCCAGGTTCATATCCATTTTACCGCTGATTCGGTTGGTATAGGTTTGAAGATCATCATTGAGTGCTTTTAACTCTGCATTCTTGATCTTGATTTCATATTGATACAGGTGCTCTTTGGGGTTCCTGAATTCAAAAAACAGATTTCCGGTGACCTTTCCTCCATAGAACTCAGTCACCGCATTGGATATCGACAGGTTTTTCCCCTGCCAGAATACAGTGGCTGACTCAATGGCCCGGGATTGAAACTTTTTCCATTTTACCGGAGCTCCCTTGACCTCAAATAACATTCGGGTTTTGTCACGATCGATCAGGTGAATGGTTCCGCCGGCCTTCACATCCGGCGGAGAATCAAATTGGTAGGGTTCCATGGCCTTTATTGTGACGGGTCCAATCGCATGAGCCAGGGCATCAATGCTCATGTGAGAAACCGCATTGGAAATGCTAAGCGATTTGCTTGGTAAATGAAACGAGACCAGGGAGAGATCTGCAAATTCATCCGGTCGCTTCAATTTCACATTCTCAAACCGGTAATTGCCATTGGTGTAATGAAATTGTGTGGTGACCGAAGAGAAAGGTATTCCGCGAGTGCTGAAGTCCGTCGCAACCACGTCGAGCCGGACGTCCGTTGAATCTGTATCCTGCCAGTTTCCCCGAAGGGTGCCTTTGATCCTGGGTGGATTCCTGAATTCCCACAGATCCATCGCTTGTCTCTGTTTTTCTGTCTTAAGTGATTTATGTAGCGATATCGGATCAATGCTGCTCTCCATATCCATCTGAAAAGCTTTCGTGGATGAATCCGCGCTGAGGTTCAGTTTGAATTCTCCTTCAGGACGCACTGCGATCAGGTCCGGCAACTCCCATCGACTATCGTTAAGATTGAAACGGGAACTTAACGATGAAAAGGGAACCTTGCCAAAGGTCCCTTTGCCTAGATCGAAAGATCCTTTTAATTGGAGCGATGAAAGAGCCTGTTCGGTCCAATCTCGGGATTCTGCGTTCATGCCAGAGTCGGTCGGCAAATTTATGGAAAATCGACTTTTAATTTCAGGGGGGCTTTCCCATGTGATTTGCTCCAGCCAACGGGCACTGGGCGGCCCCAGAAGTGGTTGGATGCCATGAAGGTCAAAATCCAGCAAAACCCTGCCTTGCAACAGGCGAGTTTGGAGATTCAGGTTCAAGTCCGCTGAAAGGATTCCACCATAAAGAAACGCCTCGATACTTTCTAAGTTGAACTCAGAAGGAGACCAGGATCCGTTGCCTTTAAATTGGCTTAAAAGGAGTTTCTCAAAAGCCAGTTCCCGGCCGGAAAGAGTCCAATCGGTCTCTATTGTGGAAAGAACCTTCTGAAAAATGTCTTCGTTTGAATCCTTGTTCAATAGAGGGTTCTTCTGAAAAATGGAATCTCCCGTAAAGCTGAGCTTTTGAGATCGGCCCCAGGTTCCACTCAATTCCGTAAAGTCGACTGTCCAATGGAATGCTGACGTTCCATTCAGGATAGATCCAAGAGGCTCCGCAGAGATCCGGAGTTCAGCTGCTTCCGAATGTCCCCAGTCTGTTTGGAGTTCCTGCAAATCAAGGTGCAAGGTAGACAAAGCATCCCCATTGTCGGCTTTCGACTTGGGTTCATTTGAAATCGACAGCGAAGCCTTGCCGGTTTCTACCCAAGGTGAATGATAAGCGCTGGTTTCACATTGGAAACTCTGAAGACTTAGAAACGGTTCATTAGGTTTAATCTGGATAGAGCTGTTTATTTCGGCGCTTTCGAGATTGCCCCACTTCGATGATAATCCGCGAAAGGAACCGGATAGTGCGATTGCCAAGGAATCTGTCGGAGAGGAAGATTCAGTCAAGGGGGTGATTTCTGCCATGAACCGTGCCTCTTCAAAGCTTCCAATCGGGGATTCCGCATCCCTGATCCGAATCCTCAAACGGGTCTTCAAAGAGGAGAGGTCTTCGGCATTGCCACTCAGGGAGATGAACACTTCGGGAGCTTCCGAAAACTGGATGGCTTCCAGATCCGAAAACCAATCCTTTAGCCCGCCTTCAGAATCTTTATCAAAGTAGTTGCCGTATTGTGCCTGGATCGTTTCTTTAAGTTGTGAAACGTTGTCCACTTCGGTCCGGAGCATCAGTTTCATGCCAAGAAAAACCGCCTGCATCTGTGCCCATTCCCAACCATTCGAATCGTCGAATTTGATATAAAGAGAGATATTCTCAAGTAAGGGTGAAACCGGACCTTCCTTTCTTTTTGAGACTGGCCAATAGAGCTCGGCGTTCGTTATCACCAGATCACGGATGACATTTCCGGATCCCTTGATGCGGAACCAGTCGATGCTGAATTCCGCTTCATCCAGCCTTATCCTCACACTCTTCGAGTCGGGCTGTTGGTTGATTTCCGCCTTGATTATTTGGAAGCGGTTTAATCCTTTCAGCTTTATGCCGACGGCCTCGAACTCAATTCCCTGGGCGTTCAATGCCGCCAGAAGCCGTTCGGCCAAGACCATGGGGATTCCTACCTTATTAAAATAGGTACAGAGAAGAGTGATGGAAAACAAAAAGGCGATCAGGATCTTACTGGACCATCGGATGCCTTTGGGTATTTTCCTAATCAATTTACGGCTGAGTGCAGCCTTCATACCAGAATGCCTCGATCAATGACGGATTTGGGAATCGATCTGTAGATACTTCGATATCATGTGAAAAGCTGAGGGTGAGATTTCTCCGATCCACCAGCTTTCTCTCTTCAATTCAAAAGCCGCTAGCGGAGGAGTATCCGTTGGAAATGATATATAGAATTTAAAAGGATCAGACACATTTTTGATCTTGAATTCCAGTTCAAATGCTGTCTCGGTAAACCCCAAATCATCCAGCAGCGTTTTTCCTCCGTAGGCAACCCAGCGAACGATCATGTTTCCCGCATCCGGTTGGTTTCCAATTCGCAGGACCGATTCGTCCAAAGCAGCGCCGTTGGGTTCGAGTCCCGGCAGATTTCCTCCCCGACGCCACTGATCTTTCGCGATTCTTACATAACTTAAACGACGTTCCTGTTGCCGGATCGTAATCTTTTCCACATCGTCCGGTCCGAATTGCCAGGATTTGTTCAATCGGAAAAGCACACTTCGAACCGGTAGTTGTCCCAATTCGGATTGTCGTACCGCATACACATTATCATCGGCGTTATTGCCGACGTAGATCTGATCCTTCCGATCCGGGACTTCCGATCCCACATTGATGATTCGTTCCAACTCAGTTCCATCGACGTTCTTCAGCTTCAGGATTATTCTTCCCTGGGGATCGTGAAGTCCGTATGGAGTGTAGTCCGAGACAGAATCCTTTACGAACTCCCGTATCTTTAATTGCGTCAGTTGAATTAGAAATCCAGCAATGGTGTCTTCATCACCGGGGAAACTTTGCTTGGCCTCCACCGTCCATTTGCCTCCGGTTTGCGACATGGAGAATGTCTCACCGGATTGAATTTCGATCGATTGCACATCGGCCGGGTGAAAAGAAGCAATATGCGGATCCCGAAATCTTTCTGCATCGGTCTGCAGGTATTTGAAGAGGCTGGCCGGCATCGATAATACAGCGTTCAATCCTGATCGACGACAGTAGATTTCCTGTTCGTTATCTGGTTTCAGGTTGCCGAATTCCAGCCACTCCAGCGCATTGTCATCCCGGAACAATTCCAGTTTTCCTTTCGCTGGACTCAGTCCGAATTCAGCTAAGTCTGTCGTGGGATCGTCATTAACGAATTCCCGGATGTATTCAGTTGTCAAGAATTGGGCCAGAAATTCTACCGATTCAAAATGTGCCCGAGAGGAAACCGGCGAGCTCATTTTCCACGAACGAAGGCTTTCATCGTAAAGAAAGTGGATGTTTCCCGAGGGAGTATCCGCCTTGATCTGATTGAATTCTGTACGACGGCTGGAGATCAGTTTCAGGGAACGCCATGAATTGTCATTTTTGGGAAGAAAGCGAAGGAATTCCTGGGGAACGATATAGATTTCAGCACGATCCCGAAACCCCGCGTAAACCATATCCCCGGCGACAGTCGCCTTGCCGATCATCAGATTCCAAGTTTCATTTCCCTGTTGAAGGGTGATTTCGAATCTCGGTTTATCCAGTCCCGTGTTTTTGAGTTCCTCTGAGGCCCGGGAGGCGTTCTTTTCTAAATTGACCGCTTTGCTTTCCAAATTCCGGAGTTGGTCCAGAATCGTTTCGATCCGACTTGTTTCGGCAGGGTAATGGACGGGTGAAGTCAAATACCAA
>DUCD01000215.1:0-4932 GCA_012959985.1 Verrucomicrobiales bacterium
GCCGAGCATACCGACAACGTCAGATAGCGGAGGCTGCATAATGTCCAGCCACTGGTTTCAAACAAGTCGTATCGCTCAGAAATTCTCCAATAGTGCTGAGATTGATGCAGACATGGTAAGTGACTACGCCACCTCCGTACTTGCACACTATGACGCTATCAATTTAGATCGTAGAAGCATCGCTATTGCTGATGATTACGCGCTCATCCAATACGAGACTTACCAGAATCCAGACCCTAATTGGGCTGCGGTGATGTGGATGGCCTACACCACAGAAAACATGGTCGTAGACATGTTGGACACCGGGGGCACTCTAAAAATACTCTCTCCCATTTTCGTTCCACTCGTTACCCTATTTGACGACCTTGAGAACACAGGACGAGAGTACACATTTGTAAACAATTGGAACCTTCACCATTTTGAACAGTTCGCTCTCACGCAACCAAGCGTGGCAGCAAGTCACCCCAATGTAAGGTATTCAGCAATAGATGAGCAAGACATTCTTGACGGATCCCTAGCCGGAACTTACGACGTTATCCGAAGCACCCCCATAGGTTTCTTTGGCCCAAACACAAAACTTCTAGATGCCTACTTAGATACATTGAAAGTCGGCGGCGTAATGATCTGGTTTGAATCAAGCGAATGGACATCCATGTATGCTAATGGACTAGCCAGAACACATACTAGTTTTTATGCACGATTCGCTAAACATCTTGCCGCTAAAACTAACTTCACCGTCTATCATATACCGATGGAACACGGCGTAACCGTCTGCAAGAAAACATCGTAGAGGTCTACTGTGGATTTTGAATCGACTATCCCAAACGCAACAAAGCGAGAACTACTTTTAACCGCCCTCAACAGCACCGAGGCGGACATCTACAGACTCGCTTGGGCCTGCGGTAACGACCCCGATACTCTGTCCGCTTCTTACACCGCTCCAGCGGTTACACCCACCGAATCACGAATCATAGAACAAGAATTAGAAGAGTGCCTCGTTCTTCATGCCACTCTAAAAACAGAGCGCGACGCCATTCCCGCATAGGCGAGTTCCTCTCTGATAATCTAGGCCAATGAAATCTGCATTCCCAATGCCGCTAATAAACGGTTCCGACTGTCAACCCATTTCAGAACTGGAACTACACAACTACGGTAGTGGCATCGTTCTGTTCAAAAACGCTATTGATATTGACCAGAACCTGATTCTTCCCTATTTGGATGATCGGGTTACCTTTGCCGACTGTGGCATTATCGTCAAACAAGAAGATGGGCAACGTTGGGCTGAGGACTTTTTGGGCAACATCATTGAACATGGTCTAGAGATGCTGTCCGAACAAGCACTCCGCTTGGGGTCCGACCCAGACAACATGCCCGTGCAGGATGACACTCCTAAACCGGTTGCTGATTTCTTTCAGTCCTGTGAAGAAGTTATATATAAATCTCTTATCAGATACATCGACATGCACCCAATGATTCTGAATACCCTTTGGTGGAAGAATCGTGGCCACATTCTCAAATACAGCCCCAACGGTATTCTTGGAGAACACAACGATAACGATACAAACTTCCGTGTTGTGAACGGACAGAGACATCCGACCAGCAGGCCACAGGCCATCTATCAAGTTTTAGCCTGCATCATCTATTTAAACGACGAATACGAAGGGGGAGAAATGTATTTCCCCTATGCCGATGTCCAATATAAACCAGTTACAGGTGACCTCCTTTTCTTTCCCCAAAATTACGTTGGAACGCACGGTGTCCGCCGTATCACATCAGGAGAAAGATACGTCTACCTGTCCAACTTCGGACAGGGTGGAGACGAGACAGTTGAGATCACTGAAGCAAACGAAGTCGCCCCTTGGGTTTCCCCCGTCTATCTACCGTGGATCTTCCAAGATTACGAAATGTATTTCAACTCCGGGTATTCCGTATCCGCTCGGACAGAGGGTCTCTTGAATCCCATCCAACAGAACAGACCGATAGAAGGACTTCCTGAGGGTCCATTGCTGCCACACCCAGCAGGAGAATTGACATGACATGGACAGAAATCCTTGACGCACAACGCGTTGATCTGGTCCCCTACGATAAAAAAAATCCCGACGACACCTGCCATATCGAAAAATTAAACCTCTTAGACCTCCATGTGGTAGCCAAAGAAGATCCAAACATCGTTGAAGTTCATTGGATCATTTCTGGTCGTTCAGCAGCCGTGGATCCAGAAGGGCTACTAGAGCAGGATCGTTTTCGCATCGTTGCGGTCAGCGAAGAAATGAATGCCGAGGGGCTAACAATCAGATCCTATGTTTCCCGAAAACGCCCCAACTCTAAAGGGCTGATTGATATGTATTGCCGCTTAGGATTTACCATTACCGAAGAAGGCGACTATTACATCATCACGCGGGTTCCAGACCACACTAGTGATGCCGATGAATGGTTCAATGAAGTATCACCAGAAAACAAACCCATGTCAAAGAGATGGAAGGATCGGCTGGCTGAAAACAATCCAACCAGTGACAGCCAGCATCTAGCGTGAATACTCTGTTCGATGCAACTACCCCTGAGATAACGGACGACGCCTTAAAAGAAATTAGTTCTTACGACGCTGAACATATCGGCGGCGGTGTAGTTCGACTCAGCAAAGCAGTGACCGTACCGAAATTCATGTTTCCGTGGATCGACGCTGAAGCAAAACTGTCCCACGAACAACGCTGGACCTACGAAACTGACGAAAACGGGGTCACCTACGCCCTCAATGAAGACTTGAACAAGTTCGATCTTGAACAAGTCAAACTCGTCCCCACCAGAGTTTTAGACCCAGTAACACCTTCTACTCCGTTAACAAATGTTGAAGTTCTCAAATACTGGGAGAACATGATCTACAAATGTGTTATTCGTTATGTGGACTTTTTCCCAATGGTTTTAGGCACCCTCTGGTGGCGTAACAGGGGACACATCCTCCGTTACGAAGAAGGCAACTTCCTTGGCGTTCACAACGATAACGATACAAACTTTCGTACCACTAATGGACAAAAGTACATCCCACAAGGACAGGCAGCCTCACGCCAAACTCTGGCTGTTTTGCTGTATCTAAACGATGGTGTCGAATCAGCAGAACAACTAGACGGAACCAATTACACGGGTGGAGAAATGCACTTCCCGTATTTGGATATCAACTTTCAAGGAAAAACTGGTGATGTCCTTATCTTCCCGGCAAACTTTTATGGAACTCACGGGGTCAACACTGTCACCGCAGGAGAGCGTTACACCTATCTGGAATTCTTTTCTCAGGGAAGTCCACAACCAGAAGTAATGATCAATGTCGTAGAACCGGAGGACATCGACTCATGGTGTCCCCCACACTGGCTAAATAATATCTACGACGACTACGCCAAATATGTTAAGTATGTCGAAAAGGGTACCGACCGGGCAACAACCGACAGGACCAATCCGGTTTATCAAAATCGAACCTTGGAAGGAGAACAAGGTTTGAAGCAGGCTTACGACCACAGAGATGTGGTCGATATCAACTTAAAAAGAGGACATGAGACGGTTCTATGAAACATCTCGGTGGAGGAGTCGTCCTATTCCCAAATATTATTGAAGTCCCCCCTTACGTTATTGAGGAACTAAGCAAGCAGACCACCGTTGCTTTCGACATCATGTACGAATTCACCTATGACGATGATGGTGAAATTCTCTACGGAGTCAACCTGAGCGGACACACTATTCGTGGAGAGGACTTATACAGCGATCCGATACGAATCACAGGACCGGGTGTGGTTATCAATCCAGAATTTTTTGGTGCATGTGATAAGGCGATCTATCAAAAACTATTATCTTATTTCACATTGTTCCCAGACGCCTTCCCATGTATTTGGTGGGAAATAGGAGGCCACGTTGCCTACTACCCAACTGGATCTAAATATGGCCTGCACTGCGACAACGATGTCAACTACATTCATGGAGATTTTCCTCAAGACCAGTCGGCACTCAATCAGGTTCTTTCATGCAGTCTTGTCTTAAATAATGATTTCGTTGGTGGAACGATGGGCTTCAAATATCTAGACCTTGATGTCCACCTTGCCGCCGGGGATCTACTCATGTTCCCTTCCAATTTTATGGCAACCCATGAAGTCAAAGAAGTCACAGAAGGTCAGCGATACTCGTACTTATGCAACTTTGCACAGGGGTCACCAGCACCAGATAGAAATGTGGTTATTGATAAGTTCCGCAATCCGGGCGGACAGGGAAAGGCATGGCTACCCACTCTGGATGATGACTTCCGCAAACACATTACAGAGTGTCTGCCCGGAGACGCCGACTGGTCTACGGGAGTTCTGTCTCGGCTACCCGATCATGGTCGGACAACAAATTAGGAAACCATTCAGCGGCGCTTTCCGATCCAAATGGAGTTCCTTGACCGAAAAATTGCAAATACGAATAACGTTCCCCAGAGGTCACTGGTGTCACTTCATGGGAACCGATGTAGTTGGATGGATAAAACACCGCAGTTCCAATGGGAGGGCTGAGGGACGAACCGCCATGGGCGAACTTCAACTCGCCCCCGCTGTAGCCATCATTCAACGCTATTGACGCAGTTACTACGTTGTGTATGGCATGTTCGTTCTCCGGGGTTGAACCCGGCGTATATTGAACACCATTATCGTGATGACTGCCCATGTGCTGTCCATCCCTATAGGTAGCGACATGGCCGGGTGACCTCCACCAAACGGAAGACGCCACTTCAGGGAATATTTTTACATACTCAAGTAAACACATGTACAGGGCAGCGTCCAATGATTCAACAAAAGACTCATCTTCGCTACTCGCACCTTCAGGAACCAGATTCAAAAATCTACCCGGAGCGGAACGGTATTGTTCAGGAGTGAACTTGTATCCACCACGATTAATATAATCGCCGTCTTCATTTAC
>DUCD01000215.1:4962-6241 GCA_012959985.1 Verrucomicrobiales bacterium
GTTTTCCCGACGACGCTCTAGCCATTCAGATAAAAACTGTTGATCTATCTCTATGACATCGCTGAATACGACAATTCCATTAGTCAGTTGAGTCGGTTGAATCATCATTTCCATCATCCACGGGGGCAGTTTCCCCCTCCATCCGACGCGCTCGGAAAATCTTTGCCGATTCGTCCAAAACCATTCCCTCAAATAGAGTCCCATCGAATAGATCCGCTACCGACTGTGCCTCATCGCCATAAAGATAGAGCGTCCGTTCATCCGTAAACCCTTCAGGACCGGGAATTGGATAGCCATAAATACATCCGTCCACATAGGAGAATCTTTTCCCAGCCGCCGCTGTATTGAAGCCATCCACATGATGTTCATCTATGAAGTTGGCATCAACATAAATACCAGAAAAATCTGTATACTCCATGTGGTCAAGGTTTGCATATGCAGCAGTTTGAACACAGATCGAAAAAATAATGTCGGCTTCGTTGGCCACCTGAACGAGTGTTTTAACATCCCGTAGCCCGCCGTCCACGGCCCTCTGAGTTGTTTCTTCTGATCGTCCCTCAGACGCCCACATGACATCGTGACCTTGTTCGGCCAGAACAACGCCAACACTAGAACCCATTCTACCCGGATGAAGTATTCCGATTTTAAGGGAGTCTGTAGCCATGTTCCATATAGACGTTCGTGGCCGTCTTAGCCAACTCGGGATCCTTTTGTGGATCTACTACTGATTCACGCACTGCCGAATTGGGAGTGCCTTGACAATACCAACCCAGATAAGTATAGCGAATACCTTTCCCTACAGGTTGAACCTCATGGGCCGCCATGTAGTTCGACGGGAAAAACAGCATGTCGCCCTTCTTGGGCTTGTAGGAGATGTCCAAATAGGCAAAGTTGTGGTGACCATCGGTAAAGTTCGTACCGTCTAATTCCTCTTCGGTATCGACGCAATCATTCAAATAGGCAACAACAGAAACAACATTCCTTGTTGCCAACTGGTCCACCGGTTCCGGCCTGCCGTATTCATAATCTGTGCTGACATCCGAATGCATCCCTAAATATACCCCCGGAGGGTATGCCACAAGATGGCTCTTAATCTTCCACCAAATACATTTACCAACAAGTGGGAACTGATGCAGATAATACCACAGACACAAATCTCTGGCCTTTTCGATACTATCCAGAACTTCGATTACTTCAGATCGTGTATCTTGATGGGTGGCCGAACCCCGCCATGGCATCTCATCAACTGAATCCTTTTCAAAAAAGTAGCCACTCTTAT
>DUCD01000215.1:6251-12995 GCA_012959985.1 Verrucomicrobiales bacterium
CGGTGATCGGATCCACGCCCGGTTCATACATTGCGGCACGCTCTGCGGCAGTTGTCTTATGACAGAACGACCGCATCCATGCCCAATCTAATTCAAAAACGTTTTCATATAAAATCACCCCACCACCCAGATGAGTTTCTTTATGAGTCATCGCTGGAATCCTCTTTTGGCCAATACAAAGCGGGTCGCTGATCAAAAAAGGTTGGGTACTCTCTTCTCATCTCATCCTCTGTCCATCCACTAGACCTTACAAAATCTTCATCAAGGGTTGTCTGCCAGTGAAAATTGGCTGCCGGATGAAGACGAGGATCTTGGATCTCCACTAACTCTGCACCAAACTCTCCTTTGGGACTTCTCATAGGCTCCATCGATCCTTGTCCAAACCAACCCAGATACGAAATCCGACGACTCCCCTCCTTAACCGGAGTCACCTCGTGTGCCCCTAGATAATTGGCCGGAAAACAAAGAACATCACCCCTTTCCGCTGGAATAGTCACACCGGCATAAGGGAAGTGCATCTCCCCTCCTTCGCAATCATCGACATGCAGCGTGGTCGTCAGTACATTTCGTGTGGACAATTCGCACCGTCCAACTATCTGCTCCCTGTTGACCCAACTGTAACCAACATTATTATCCTGATGCAGTGTCAAACCCGCACCGGGTTCGTAGATCAGGGCATGTCCCTTGTCTCGCCACCATAAAGAATGTATCAATAGCGGATATCTTTCCAAATATTTGAGTACCACTTCATAAATGGCGTGTTCAGCAGCAACCCACCACTCTGTGAATTCGATACTCTGGGGAGGGTCGGGATAATGCGGATGAACTATCGTGGGCATCTTCCTCTGCGACTCCAGCGAGTACGCATCTCCACTGTCCACATGAGTCGCTACGTCTCCGTCGATATTCCAATGCAGATCCCACGCTGCCTGACGCATCTCTAACAGTTCTTCAATAATCCAGTCAGGTACTTCTATGGCCTTACGGGAAACCGCCACTCCGTTTGGATAATGCTCAATCATTCCATGTCACACTTTCCTGCATCAATCAATGTTTGTAAGCGCCTAACAACATCTACAACCAATGCAGCACGCTCATCGTTATTCTTCAAATGATTTATACAAGCATAGACAACATCAATAGCATGTTGCGTCAACAGATCCGACGGTGGTGGATCATCTTCCGAATAGCGATCTATGCCATCTAGCCATAAACCCCGCCAGTCGAATGGCCTACTGACCGGCATAATGGAAGCAGGCACAGGACCGATAGTGGAGTAATGCCATTCATGTCCTACATGCTTTGGTCGTCGTGGCTGCTTGAGAATAAAGTCCACTGCCTCGCGAATGGTCCACCTGCCACCCTGATGAATAGACTTATCCATTAGTGGCTCTTGGGCAAAGTTGAAACGAGTTTCAATCAACCCATCACGATCAAAAATAAACTTCTCATACAGTCCTGATATTTCTTGAGCAGCACCACCTTCAAAGTGATGTGGCTTTCCCGCCACCCATTCGCCTGTTTCCGGATCTTGAGACAACGGGCCGTAGTCATTGAAAGCCCTAATCTCATACCCCTTCATGTACAAACAAAGCGGATGTTCCGCGACGAGAGAGTCACCCATCCCGGTGGGATTAATGTTCATTTTTTGTGTGAAAGCAAAAGTCACATAAGGATATTCAGATTCTATGAAGGCTGCGATTTCCTCATCTTCACAAGGCTCCTGTTCCCCCAACTGGTTTGTCGGTATCGCCACAACAGAAAAGCCCTTCTCCTCAAACTCTTCATGAAGAATTTGAAGATCCTGAAACTTCTTATGCGTCCGTTCCATGGACATCTGTTGATCTGTCACTGCCTTATACCCGCACTTGGTTGCCACAGGCAAAAACAGGGTGACCTTATCCCTGAAATGTTCCAGCATGTTTTCTTCGCCGTGGATGGAACGCACGGGGATGTCATACACGCCGTTGATTTCTTTAAAGCCGATATGTTCATCCATGCCGGAATGTATCTTTCGCTGTGAGGTGGGGGCTTGCACTGTCTGGCGAACCACCCCACATTTTACCCTGTGGTCCCAAATAGTACGGTTTTGAATATCGACCCTCCATTTTGTCGAACACCCGTTCTTCATAAACCCAACCTGCATAAAAACCATGGACGATACAAGTATTATCCCAAATCAAAAAGTCTCCCTCTGACCAGTCCCATACGAATTGGTTTTCCAACAGGTACAACTGTCCTTGATGGCCCGGCCAACCACTCGTCTCATGCCGTTCAGTGGGGACTTCATCTCTCATCCATTGTTTATATTCATCAAATAGTTCACTCGAACCATCGGAGGGATCGCATTCCGGTCCCGTATAAAACAAACTGGTATTGCCCGTTATGGGATGTGTCCGCAGGCCGGGATGATGGAAACCGTCGTGGCAGTCGTCGGTGAGAGCCGTCTTGTTCACGCCAGAACGATGATGAACCATTATGTTTTGCAAATAGTCCTTATATCGTTGAGGACATTTTTGATAAAGATCCTCCAAATCAACTAGAACCGTACTGCCTTTGCCCGTTTCACCTTTCCAAGTGTGCATGTGCATACTGGTTATGTCCGGACACCATTCATGTACGGTATTGTCCATATGCCAATGGCCTATTAAAAAGTCGTCTGGGGTTTCCGCTAGTGTTGTCTCAAGGTGCGGGTGAGTGACATCCCAGAGGGGACCAACCCCGTTATGATCCTCGTCTGCAAATTTCTGAACAAGTTCACTTTGCTGTTCTCGGGTCGGATGCAATTCAACAAAACCAAGTTTTCTATGCTTAATATATAAATCGTAATAATATTGCATATTATTTAAAACATCATCAACCGTTAAGCCCTCTAGCCTAAGACCGCTCATGGTGATACGGCCTCCTTGGAGAACACTACGTCAAGCACACGCTGCTCCGAAGTGAACCCACCCAAGACGGAATGCTGCATACAAAACAGATCAACCAACAAATAATCCCCCGCAGTCCAATCCCACCAAAACTGGTTATCAAAGTTGGCTATCGCTTCCAACAACGAATCATCAAGAAGTTGCCTCTCTGTCATCATGTCTGGAACCGGAAGCCATTTCACATGAGAATCCAGCATGTACCGTAGGACGGGTTCTCCCGTAATGGGATGAAGCGCAACCACATTCATGATCGGTGGAGAATATCCAGTATCGCTGTCATACCTTTGTAACGGCGTGTAATCAACAGTACCCTCATCGGTATTTTCCATATTGTTAATATAAAACTCACGTTTACCTGCTGCCATTTGCTCTTCAAGTTGCTCTGCCTCGCTCGTCAAGCGAATAAACACATACTCAAAAGAACGATCCACTTTCAACTTCTTACACATTTTAGCCATGTCAATAAACCCAGTGCGACCATGACCCTTCGGACAAGTAAACGTCTTCATGTTCCAACCCGCCAAAATGGGAGGCTGTTTACGATCCAAATTCTCCAAATGCCATTGAACTAAAATCTGGTTAGGAGTATTGGGCCAACCCCTTCGATCCATCGTTATCGCATGAGTCTCATCCTTCTGTCGATCAAACACATATCCCAAAGCAGCGCACACCTGCTTGTTTTGTTCCCGGCTCAAATTCAATTCGGGAAAACACAATAACTTTGATTCATACAAAAGTTCCTTGAAATAACCGGGATCATCCAAAATGTCATCAAAACTACAATCGGCCACTACCATTCCCTGAGTCACAACAAAGGTCCATACAGATTGTTAATACGTTTTATGGTATTGAAGGTGACATCCAACAATCTTTCTGTCGGAAGAAACCCCCCCGTCACGGCGTGACCCATCACAACTAGATCCGCTAGTAAAAAGTCTCCCTGAGTCCACTCCCACCAAAACTGATTATCGGGATTCAAATACAATCCTTTAACCAATTCGTCTACTTCTATTCGCCTCTCGGCAGAAGTAAAGGTAATACAAGTACCAGCGCCCCCAGACGGCGACCAATCAACCTCATATCTGATAACCAATTCATCGGTCAAAGGATGTTTTTCAATCGCCTGACGAATAGAGGGGAAATAGTAATCACTCCGCCGGTCATCACTCGGATCCGCCAACTGGCCTCGCTTCGCCGGACCACTTTTGTCTAAGATAGATATTTCACGACTTCCAGATTTAATCTGCTCTGTTGCCTCTTCAATATCATCAAAAGAACGAACAACTATATACTCAGTATTTTCAAGGTTCGCTACAACCTCGGCTGACAAACCCTTTACGGCTTCTACCATGTCCACAAATCCAGTCCTGCCGTGATCCTTTGGACAGGTAAACAGTTCCATGTTCCATCCGGCCACACACGGAGGGTGCTTCTGATGTAGAGACTCCTGATGCCATGGAACCAACAACTCTAAAGGCGTGTTTTTCCGTTCTCCGAAACTACCCTCAATAGTCAAACGATGATCTTCTATGTGCTGACCAAACTTATAATACCCCAATGCTTTAATAATCTTGAGATGTTGATTCTTGGTCAGATTCAACTCACGAAAACATAGCAACTTGTGTTCAAGCAACAAATCTTTGAAATACTTAGGATCATCAATAATATCCTCGTATTTACATTCCTCTAAAACATGCCCTCCCATTACGGCACATCCAATTTTAGATGACCGTCATGCTTGGGACCGATCTGCTCTCCCTTTTCGTTCAAACCAGTGCGAATACTTCCCATCCAAGTCCACGGGTTTTCCTGATTGTTCTTGAACTTGACCTCTCCGTATTCCTGTCGCTCTTCCATCAATTCCGGCCTGTCCCACAAGTGTTCTACTTCAAATTCTACCTCTGACAACAGCGATTCTTCATACACCTGAAAGAACATGAACGGCATCCCCTCGGGAAACGTCACAGGTTTATTCTCCACCGTTATCTTCCAATTCATATTCCACTCGTCGGGCCACCAGTGCGTAGGAATGCTGGCCGTTAAAGGAACAGCGCCATCCACAAAATAGTTAGGTGATCCAGAAATCCAAGTGCTATACCCCGGAGGGGTTCCCATTGACCATCCAGTAGAAAACGACAAGATCCCTATGATGCTTGGAGTCACTACCGCTCGTTCGTATTCCTGTCCATCGACCGTATGAGTCATCATCTCTCCGGACAACACCCGTGGAACCGTATTACCACCATCCCATTGGACCACCACTTCCTGCTGAAGAACCATTTCCCAACCCTGCACATTCGCTGCACCTAACGGCAGACATTTATACGCATGTTTGTTGTAAGTGTCATCCATCCAATCCCGCTTGAGACGAGATTGACGAATCTCAGGAGGATTTTGATGATTCTTTCTGAGAACTACCTTCACGACGCTGGAAGTATTTGACCACCCATATCCCCGCTGGGCGGAATGGCATAAGTGGTTGCCTGATGATCTTGATGATTGCGGTCGTTGTAGTCGTACATCGTCACCGCTGAATACTTGGTACCTTTCGTTACCGGTAAAGAGGCGTGGGCATACACGAATGTGGACGGATGCACGATCATATCGTTCCTCTCCGGCAGGAACTTGATGTCCTGATACGGCAACAGATACTCACCGCCGTCATAGTCATCGTTCAAATAGCCGATTGCCGAAACCGTGGCGCTATAAGAAAATCCATGATCGGCATGAACCCCGAAGTGTTGACCTTCGTTGTACCTGACAAAGTTGGTTGCTTCCTCAAATTCCAAACTAAGGTTGTACAACCCCTGATAGTGAACCACGCACTCCCGTATTCCCGTGATTACCTCCCTGTAAATCTCTCCTGCTTCCGTGAAGGCAGGATCGCAAACCGGGAAGTCACTCTCACGAAATTTGAAATCAGAACAATCTCGGTAGTCAGGCATCTCTTCCAGATCCCCCACCAATGCCTTCTTCCACGAAAAATATTCATGAGTGCTGTCACCGATGCACTCTTCCAAACGTTCGACAAAGTTTTGATCCTCTGGCCAAACGTTCTTGTACAGCACAATTGCTGAGGCTGGATGTCCGCAATAACCTGCTATGTCCATATCTGCTCCTGTAATCCCGTAATCGTGTAAAAGGATGGTGTTGTCCAACGAGTGCCGGAAATAATTGGTTTGACCCCATGAAGGTAGTGAATATCGCCGGGGTGGGCCACAACCATACCCGGTTCTATTTCTAGTTCTATGTCATGTTCCGGATAGTAAAACTGTCCGCCCTCAAAGTCATTGTTCCAATAGATAATAGAATTTATATCGTAGGTGGGAAACGGATTAGGAGACCCATCATTCAACTGTTTGTCCGAATGCGGGGACTGCTCATTGCCGGGAAGCCATCTCACTAATACGGGTGGGCGCTTGTGCAGGGTGACTGCGAACTTTTCCTCAATGGCGAGTTGCATTTTGTCGATGTACTTATCGACCATTTGGTGCATGAACGGGTTGATCCGTTCAAGAATCGCCCCACTGCACATACGGTCCCACCAGTAGGACGCATCATAGATGCAAACACCGTTCTCGTCGTATTCAGTTTCTCTGGGATTTTCCCATTCAGAAATGTGCGGAGTGAAGGCTCTCATGTGTTCAAGGTCTGTTTGATCGACAAAATCATGGAGAACCATGATGTTGTCTTTGGAGGAACCGAAATGACCCGGCTCTATAAGTGATTTCTCTTCCACATCAGAGACATTATCAGATTTCTACTCTGCTAGGAAGGCGTCGATGTCTTTGCAGAGGGCGTCCAGCGAAGCCGT
>DUCD01000215.1:13005-14223 GCA_012959985.1 Verrucomicrobiales bacterium
AGAGATTTTTCTTCCATACCGGAAGGATAGCAGATTTCTACTCCGCTAGAAAGGCATCAATATCCTTGCAGATGGCATCCAGCGAAGCCCTGATCCCACGCCGCTGCAATTCCGACGGCCATGGTCCAAGTTTCTCATCATCGTCCCGCCACCACGGAGCAGGTTTGCCCAACTGGTCCCTTTCCCCCAACAAAAAACTGCTGGTGTACCGAAGCACCCTATGGCCGGTACGATCCACTAAAAACTTGTCGAAGTTCCCCTGAAGAGGAGAAAATCCCGGCTTGCCGTAATCAATCTCTTGCTTCTCCGCCGCCCACGGACTTGCTTCGTAATGATGCGGCAAATTGTTTTCATCGCGTTCCACATGGTCGGCTCCGGTCATAAACAACCAAAAGTCATGTGGCTCTTGTTCGTATTGAGCACCGGGAACCCATTCGGGATCATAGGTGTGCTTATCGAATCGACCTTTTGTCAACTCGGAAAACTCATACTCAACACCAAAATTATCACGGGCATACTTTTCTGCTACCTGCCCCGGCGTTAAATCCAACCCCTTATTTTTGGCATATGTGTCCAGCCCCTCAGCAAATTCGGGGTATCCGTGGCAGGTGAAATCGTCAACCACGATTGCTTGAATGTTGAAGTCCAACTCATCCGCATACCGTTCATGCAGTTCCTGTAAGACGCTGTGTTGGGGAATGTTTCCGCAACCCGCTGCACAATTAAAAAGGAGAGTCACCTTTCCCTTGTACCGACTCAGGATGTCCGGATTGGAGCCATCGGGAGAACTAATTCTGAAATCGTATGCACACCTTTCAGTGGTACCGGGTTCTTCCGTTTGTGGAATCAATTCTGAAAGATCAATAGTGTCCGTCGGGAGTAACTTGCCAATTCCATCCGCATGATGACGCGTCCCATTATTGACGGATCCACTAGTAAAGGGAGGATACTGACCCTCTGCATCAGGATCGTAAGCAGGATTTGGAACATATTTAGCCACAGTTGTACCTCCTATTTGAACGATGGTGGGAAATAAGGCGGGAAGAACGGGGGGAAGAACGGTGGGAAGTGCGGTGGGAAGAACGGTGGGAAGAACGGTGGGAAGTGCGGGGGGAAGAACGGAGGGAAGAACGGAGGGAAGTGCGGTGGGAAGAAGGGTGGAAAGAACGGAGGGAAGAACGGAGGGAAGAACGGAGGGAAGTGCGGGGGGAAGAACGG
>DUCD01000215.1:14233-15734 GCA_012959985.1 Verrucomicrobiales bacterium
AAACTGAGGCGGGTGCAACTCAATAAGTAATTATAATTAGAAAATTGGACATTAAGTTAACTTAATTAGCCAATTATACAATATCTCAGTGCCGTCTAACAACGTAGGGCGGAAGCGGGGGAGGGGGGAAGAAGGGCGGGAAGAACGGTGGGAAGAATGGAGGGAAGAAGGGCGGGAAGAATGGTGGAAAGTAGGGAGGAAAATAAGGCGGAAAATAAGGGCTGTGATAAACATAGTCAACATCTTCCTTCAGCGGATAGACGGTTCCCGCTGAGGGAGTTTGACTTGCAACCTTATCTAAATTGCCAGTACCAATAGAACCGGTTGAGTCATCAATGTTCTGTGTTGTTACAGTCCCTACATCGAACCCAGCCGCGACAATCTGAGTATTCGCATCGGTGTAGGTTTGCCCGACAACGTTAGGAACATCGTCCTTGCGGGGTCCAGTCCTACCTTCTTGTCGTGATGCCATTATTACGCCTCAAGGTCACCAACGAGAACCCACTCGTCGGTAGCGATCTTAATACATGTGCAGGTGGAGAATTGGGCACGCAACTTCAAACCCGGTGTATAACGCAATGTTACACCAGATCCAGCAACCATGGTTATTTCACCACCCATACACACGATCTGGATTTGACACCCGATTGGGAACGCTACTGAACTGTTCGGAGGAATCGTAATGGAGTTAGCAGAGGTGTTATTGCTTTCATCACCGACACGGAGAAACTGGCCCCGATCAGCAAGAACAAAGGTGTATGTGGTTCCTGAAGATTCATTGACTTCCTTGATGTCAATGTCATACAGGACGTTGCCAGCAATATCCAGAGCAGTACCGTCAAGGACTGCAACTTCAGTACCAGCAACATCAAACCTGATCTTGTCTTCGTCTGCGGACTCTTCGACCTGAATCTTGGTATCACTGTCAGCGTCAAGAATTGAAGTACTACTGAGAGCGCCCAATTCCGTCTGGACATAAGCCGTGGTGGCAATCTGGGTTGTGTTTGTATCTGCCGCAGCAGTTGGAGCAGCAGGGACACCAGTCAAAGTCGGAGAAGCCAACGGAGCGTAAGTGCTGGCCGCCGTAGCAGTCAGCAGGTAGTCACCGACCTCTGTCATTACGAACGCTGTGGTAGCCAACTGAGTCGTATTTGTATCCGCTGCCGCAGTTGGAGCAGCAGGAGTACCAGTGAGAGTTGGCGAGGCTAGGGGAGCGTAGTCACCGATCTCTGTCATCACGAACGCTGTGGTGGCGACCTTGGTCGTGCTGTCATTCGCTGACTGGGTTGTACCAGCAACGCCATCAGCCAACACCACCGTGGCAGCAAGGGCGTTCTTGGACAGTTGGATAACGCCATCAATATAGACACTCTTACCAGTAGCAAGGGCAATATGTTCTGAGGAAGTCCACGCATCGGTGGAGTTAACCCAGTTCCATGTCTTATCGGTAGCACCCTTCAGAGTTAAACCACCGCCATCAGCGGTAATGTCGGAAGGTGTG
>DUCD01000215.1:15882-21121 GCA_012959985.1 Verrucomicrobiales bacterium
CGGATGATGTTTTCGTCGGCTGATTCCTCAACCTGAATCTTCGTGTTGGCATCAGCGTCAGTAATCGAATCGCTGCTCAGGGCACCAAGACCAGTGTCCACATAGGCCGTAGTGGCGAGTTTCGTGGAGTTGTCGCTCGCAGACTGGGTTGTAGCGGTGACACCGTTTGCTAGGGCTTGAACACTTGCCGTCGTAAAGACGGTGCCGGTTTCATCCAAAAAGGTGATCGTCCGATCCGCCGTGGGATCGGTAACCGTAAGGGTGGTTTCAAAATCGTTTGCCGTTGCGCCCTCTATAACAATGGACGCACCAGAAATATTGACCAAAGGAGTCGTAAGGGAAGTTGTAACGGTTACGGCGGAAGGCAAACCAACGGTTACGGCTGCTGTCTCTGAACCGGAACCGGAGACTTCAACCTCGTTGGCGGTACCCGCAACTGTGGCAACGTAGTTACCAGAGGTGTGAGTCCCAAGGGTCGCTGCAACCGTCAGGTCTACTGCGCCATCTCCGGCGTCGTCATAGGCGGCTGTCAGGCCAACGTGGGTGCCGTTCGTGGCCAACTGAGCGCCAGAGACATCCTGAACAGCCTCAGTGAAATCCGTGACGGCTGTAGAAGGAATAGCGATCGTAGTGTTTGACGCAGCGGTCAAACGTCCGTAAGCGTCAACGGTGTAGCCGGGGACTGCCGTAGCGCTGCCATAAGCCGCTGCGGTAACAGCCGTAGTATTGAGCGCAATGTCGATAGCGCCATCA
Organism: Verrucomicrobiales bacterium; assembly: GCA_012959985.1. GTDB lineage: Bacteria > Verrucomicrobiota > Verrucomicrobiia > Limisphaerales > DUCD01 > DUCD01. Next base: position 16,636 of record DUCD01000215.1, read on the forward strand.
CCAGCGTCGTCATAAGCGGCGGTTAGATGGGTGTGTGAACCGTTGGTAACAAGTTGGGCACCAACAGTGTCCTCAATATGTTCCGTGGCAGCACTCAGATTTCCAGTCGTAACTACGGTTCCAGTTGCATCAGCGAACGTGATGGTGCGATCTGCTGTGGGGTCTGTAACCGTCAGGGTGGTTTCAAAGTCATTCGCCGTTGCACCCTCAATGACGATAGACGCACCAGAGATATTGACTAGAGGGGTCGTAAGAGAGGTCGTGACCGTGACGGCACTGGGTAATCCAACAGTTACCGCAGCCGTTTCGGAACCAGAGCCAGAAACTTCTACCTCGTTGGCTGTGCCAGCGAGAGTGGCAAGGTAGTTGCCCGTAGTATCCGTTCCAAGGGCAATCGAATCGGCTTGAATTGTTGTAGCAAGCGTTGCGCTGGCGAGATTGGTAACAGTTACGCTGCCCCCAATGTCGCCGGACAGAGTGATCGTGAAGTCATCGACATTCAAATCAATGGCCCCGTCACCTGCATCGTCATAAGTGGCAGCAATGCCAGAATGGGAACCATTCGTAACCAACTGTCCTGCGACGATGTCCTGAACATTTTCGGTAATCAGGGCTAGATCAACGGCTCCATCACCCGCGTCATCGTAGGTTGCTGTGATGCCGGTATGAGATCCGTTGGTCGCCAACTGGGCACCAGTTATGTCTTGAACATTCTCTGTAACGAGAGCCAAGTCAATAGCACCATCACCGGCATCGTCGTAAGCAGCGGTGATGCCGGTGTGGGTGCCATTGGTAGCGAGTTGTGCGCCAGAGACATCCTGAACAGCCTCAGTAAAATCTGTAACCGCCGTAGAGGGGATGGCAATCGTCGTGTTCGCCGCAGCAGTAAGGCGTCCATATGCGTCAACGGTGTAACCCGGCACCTGCGTGGCACTGCCATAGGCGGCTGCCGAAACACCCGTCGTGGCGAGATCAACATCATCAGCATTTACTACGATGCGGGCAGCAGAGGCTGTTCCAACATTGATTGTGTTGCCCGTGATGCTGACACCTGTGCCAGCGGTAAACGCCTGCGTACCAGTGAACTGCGTGAAATCAATATCATGCGTTCCAACCGTGTGCGGATCACTGGTTGAAGTAACCGTGAAACCCTGACCTGCATTGTTAGAACCAGACAAAGCGTAAACGGCCTCCCCTGCCTTGATCTGACCAGTTGGCGTTCCGTCAAAATCATCAGCACGGGTCAAAAGCCAAACGGCTGAACCTGAAGCACCCTGAGCGGTCACATCATAAATACCGTTATGAGCAGCGGTTGCCTGATCCTGTACAAGAACACGATCACCGGTAGTGGCATTTGCACCGTCAAGGGTGAGACGAACCTGTGTCGATGTGGTCAGAGTCGCCCCAACACCAGAAGAACCATTGTTGTAGGACGGCGTGTTCGGCAATGCCGCAGCAGTGGCGTACTTAACTGCCTCATGCCAATTAACGATGCTTTCCTGAGAAGCCCACGATACGCCGCCAGCAGCGGCACTATCGGCAACAAGCATTTGGCCATTAGTTCCTACCGTGAGGATGCCAGCCGTGTCGGCAGCCGTGCCGACAACGAGATCACCCTTAGCGTCAATCAGTGTTTTGTGAATATCCCCCAAACCACCATAACCAAGAGAAGTCCATGCAGTCGATCCGTCACCGATTTTATAATTCTCGTTATCGGTTTCGTATCCGATTTCCCCGACAGCCATCGTGGGGTTATTGGAAGTCCAGTTTGCTGCTGTGTCTCTACGAAATTGAATGATTGCTGCCATGGCTATCCCCTAGTTCCCTGTGGAATCATTGCCATCAGCATCGATGTGATAGCGAACCCAAGCCGCAGAAGTTCCACCATCAGCGACCGTGGTTGATTGCGAAACGACTTCTGTCCATGTTCCACTGGACCTGTAATAGAACTGATTGTTCGTTGTGTCTATTGCAATGGTTCCATCAGCAGAAGTAGCCGAAGGCGCTCCATCGCTGGTCAGATTGATTACACCACCAACAGCCTGCAAGACATCATCCGTCTTCAACAGGTTTGCCGCTGAACGGTAAAGCGTGGCATCGCCACTTGCCGAACCGGAACTCCAAGTGATCTTGCCCCCGGCATCGATCTTGACTCGTGCCTCAGAATCTCCATCAACTTTTACACCAATCGCCTGAGTGGCGGCAGAGGCAAGTTCCTCCACAATGATGCCAGTTTTGAATTTCTGAGCCACGGCCTCAACCGTACCTTTCGTCTGATTGGCCCCTCAAGGCCAAGTTTTTTAACCGACCACAACCACCCGATAAGCGTTGCTGGACGGAGCAGTAGAAAATGAAATTGTTGCAGTATGTGTGTCAGTCCTTACGACATCAGCAATCACCGTGTCGTAAGTAGCGTTGTCATAAACCTGAATCGACACATCACGAGTGCCCAAACCGTGGGTAATCACGAACGATGTGGACGAAGCGTTCCCGACACTCTCAGCAACAATCCGGCTCAGAACTGGAGCGATGGTGCTTCGTGAAGAACCGGAACTGTCCCCAATGGCCAAGAAGGCATTGGTTCGGGCAAGAGCAGACGTTGTCGTACCAGTACCACCATTGGCGATAGGCAGGGTTCCGGTTACACCACCTGAACCACTCGCTGCCAGATCGGAGGCATCTGCTGTAAGAACACCCGAAGTAAAGGTAATACCGGTGCCAGCGATATCAGACTTGATCGCCAAACCACTAGCAGTCGTCGCCAAACCAGCGATCCCACTATTCAGTTTGATCTGAAGACTGTCTGATGAAGTTTCAATACCGCCAGCGGCAACCACGTTGATCGACAAAACGCCACTTGCAATTGCCAGACCATCACCGGCTGCCGTAGTCGAAATCGAAAGAACACCACTAGTGAACGTGATCCCGTCACCGGCAGTACCGCTGGCGAGAGCAACATCGTTAGCGTTGACGGTGATGCCATCCCCGGCAATAACATTGAGAGTGTCACCGCTCTTGGTAAGACCAGCACCAGCATCGATCTGACCAGCGCCTGAGAACTGCGAGAAAACTAGATCATCAGTGCCAATGGTGTAAGACCCACCACCAGTCTTGGCTTGAAGGACGTAGCCACGGTTGGCGTTCGCCGTGCCTCGTTCTACGAAGAAGAAGGCACCAGCCGTAGCCTCTGCGGAAGTATCAAAATCTGTGGCCCGTGTTGGGGCACCAGAAGCATTGACCGTATAAACACCATTTTCAGAAGCGTCAGCCTGATCTTTGAGCAGAACCCTGTTACCAGTTGCAAGAGTGATTCCGTCAAGAGTGTCACCATTTTCAAAACTACTGGCAAGAGTTCCCGCTGCCGTTGTAGCAACAACAACTGACTCTTTGGGATCTAGACCAGCAGCCCGATCATCGACATAGCCCTTGTTCGCCGCATCAGCAGCGTTAGTGGGTGCCGCCAAACCAGTAACCTTTGAAACATTGACAGCATTACTGCCGTCACGTTTCATAATGGTGGAAGCAGTATCAGCCTCCGTAGCAGCGTTTACTAGCACATAGTGTGCTGTGGGCATAAGTCCATCAGTAGAACCATTAGCATTAGCAACAGCCAATGCCGGAGCGCCTGCCGCTCCGGCGGTAACGGTCAGCGCTGTAGTGCTAGACGAAACATCGGTTAGAATCTGCTTCCACGCAGAACCGTTGTAAACCTTGAGAATATTGTTGGTTGAATCGAAAATCGTCCAACCCTCAAACTCACCAGAACCGGGATCCCCGGCCGAGAACTGCATCTTCGCGTTCTGAAGTTCATTTTGATTTATATTGAGATTGGTAACGAATTTTTGTGCCATGTTGACCCCAGTGCTACGTCAAATATGCCGACCCTGAAAATGCCGCAGAAAATGTCAGTGTAACCTGCGTTTCGCTATCGTATTGTACCCCACCTACCACCACTGTGCCGGTAGAATCAACAACTGTTACAGACGGATGTCCACCTAATGTATGCGCAACTGTCCAAGTCGTCGCTGCTGACCCTTGCGTATGGATATGCCGGTCTGAACCAGTCAAAGTAATATAAGTCGCTGGCCACGCCCCAGAAGTCTTCGGACCGTACAAACGGGCTTCGCCACTTCCCATCTGATGGATGTACCAGTTCCCTTCAGCACCAGTAGCAGCATTGGGTACCGTACTACCCGTCAAAAGTCCACCCTGCTGACCGCCAGCAGTAGCAAGAACCTTCACATAAACCGTGTCCGGAGTAGACGCGGACGTAGAAACAATATTTCGGAGTTCTTCAACTGTCACATTGTAGATAGTCATGTTGTCACATTTTCATCCAAATTAAAGTTACCTTGTAACAATCTTTCTATTACGCCCGTACCGCCAACCAATTCTAGATCATATATGCCACTGAACTCTAGCGCCGCAGTATCCGCAGCAGAAATAGTCAAACTTACCGTTCCTGTATTCGACGTGATCACAATCC
>DUCD01000215.1:21131-24990 GCA_012959985.1 Verrucomicrobiales bacterium
GTGTAGGGGTCTATTGCTTTTGTTTTTTTGATTAGGCCGCCTCCAAATCACGCTTGGTTTGTTTTCAAGAACAGCAGCCGCTTCCAAATCCTTACGGACCTGCATCCGAGCCGTGAAACCCCCCAAGTTTCTAATAGAGTCATCAAAATTCGTTACTTCTATATCGCGAGTAAAAGTAGAACCTTGCTCGCAAGTGAAATTATAGATACCGGCTGGCATATCTCTCCCTCGGGGATAGTTTGGAAAACCCGAGTCCTTCCCAAACAGTTCTCCCCATTGAAAAGTTTACATCATTCATTGGGTGAATTCGGGTTAAAGTTCGGGTTATAAAATTGATCGTCAAAAAACTTATGAGCATACTGTAGTAACCCGTAAACAGTCCATGGTGTGGTAGACGGGCCATGCGAAACCAACAAAGACGTACCTTCGTCTGTTAGCACTTCGGCAATAACAACAAAGTCTTTTATTACAACCGGAAGATCTTCAAACTTCTCTGTGATCGCAGAGTCAACGACCTGCTTACAAGGATCTTGGTTAAATTCTTCTGCCATTTAGCAATACTAACCCACGACTCCGGTCGGACCGGACAAGATCGTCCTTCAGCAGAAGATTTGTTATCGATACCACGTTAGAAGAACGTGCTTCTCCCCGTCTTCTACGGAATGAGCCGTAAACGAATACGACCAACTGGGCGGGAAGACAACCAATGTTCCCGCTTTGGGCTGAACCGTGATGTCATGGTATGGAAATTCTATTTGTCCACCGGTAAAATCATCATTCAAAAACATGTGAGCAGTCAACAGGCGAGCATTGTGCAGATTGGGATCAACACGCACCTCATATTCAATATCTTTCTCATACCGTAAAACCTTTAATCCTTCATCCCCTTTAAACCCAACCCCATAACTGGTGTTTATTTCTGAAGTTACCAAATTCAACGCCGTTTGATATTCTCTGAGTTCTTCCCTCAAGGGCGCATGGTCTTCATCAGCGAACTGAAACACATTGAACACCGTACTTTCAACGCAGTTCCTGTAGCCGTCCGCTGCGGGCTTCGGTCCACCTCGTGTACCGTCACCATGCGTGGAGTTCATCCAAGGAACAGCGGAATACTCCCACCCGGCAATTTCCTTTACGACAGCCAACAGGTCACTCGCCTGTGGATAGAAATCTTCATAGATAAAAATCCCCGGCGAGGGATTTGATTTGAACACAATGAACTCCTTTTATTACAGGTTGACCGTATCCAACGCAACCAATGTTCCGTTGATTCCTGTGTTCAAAGTGTAACTCAGCGTGCCAGCGTTTCTGGTGATCATAATAAGGACCCCGCCACCTCCCCGGCCGCCACGCTGACCGGTGTAGCCAGTCCCTCCAGCCCCTCCTGTAAAGTCCATGGGCGGATGGTATGCGTTGGTGTCCGGAGGGGTGACCGAATAGGGGTCAGGATCCGTGATCACCGGGTCAGTCCAAGTGGGGTCAGGGCAAGACAACTGTCCGGGTATAGCGCCACATTGAGCCAAAGAGGAGACATTTGAACAGGCAACGAGGGGTACGGGATCTGTGCAAACCTGACAAGAGGGATATTGCGGCGTACACGAAACGGCTGTCGTGTACGAGTTACACGCTCCATCACAACTATCACAAGTTTCTCCACACGGCCCCAGATCCGTATCAGCATTATCTACACAATCCTCACCTATGATAAATGTACCCGCAGGAACACTCCAGTCCACCCGCCACTCCTGATGATCAGGCTGCGCCTCACAGACTATGGTATCGAATTCAATGAACTCGCCGGTAAACGGGTTAGTAAACTCAACGTGAACTGTCGTATCAATACAGGGCTGCGGCACTGAATACCATGAACCACTTTCGGTCAGTGCGTTATAAATAGGTGTACACGTTTGTCCCCCATCGATTATTCCGCATCCACTCGTCTGCGGTACACAATTACAAGGCACCTGCGCCCATCCATTACACTCCGCCGCCACCCCCCCGGTACAACCGGTAGTGCCACCACACTGCGACCCACTTTGAGTCTCGTATGTATTACAACTCGCTGGAGAACCCCCGACACAACATGTCGCAGCAACCTCACTACACGCACTCGGATCCGGATTTGTCCAATACCCTTCCGCAGAAACATACGGAGCCGGATCGACCGTATACGGCACCCCCGGAACCACAGTGGTATAAGCATCCTGATTGAAAGTAGGCGCATCAGCCCCATTCACTCCCGTCGCGCCAGCAACACCAGAACCCCCCTCCGAATACACGCCGCCCGATCCCTCAACCTCACGCGCTGAAACCATCACCACGCCACCGCCACGGGCACCACCGCCGCCAGAACCGCCAGTCCCCGGAGAACCCTTGCCCCCTTCCGCGCCAACCGTAGTTGCATTAGCGGTGTAGGTTCCATCTGCACCCACACCATTGACCCCATCCGGGCCGACACCGCCACCGGCACCACCCTTGACGCGAATGAAATCTGAACCACGCTGGCGATAGCCGTTAACAGCGTTGCGAAGATTGTAGAAATCCGACGGAGAAACCGTAGTGCTACCGGTTATGGCACCTGTGCCCGTGAACGTGTACCCAGACACCATGCCATCTGGCTCGCCCGGCCCACCCAAGCCATCGACAACGTTCTGACCGGCGGCAACGGTGCCCTCCAAGGTTCCACTGGTGATAGCACCAGCACTTTCTTTGATTCCGAGATCACCGTTCAACGTCAACTTGTTCTTAACAAACACTCTGAAACCATTGGGGTTCAACGTTGCCCCTTCGGCAACAGTCAGATTGCTGTAGTACATGTCTTCTGTCAAAGACGTATTCGACGTTATTGTCACATTTCCGTCTTCGCCGTTACCGAAAACAAGTTCTCCGTCGTACTGGGTATCCCCGAATGCGGCCTCAGGAACTATATGAAAAGAATAAGGCAGGATGCCCTTGTCCCGCCGAACACCTTGGTCAACAGCGGCTTTCATTAGTCTGCTTCTAGATAAGTTGTAGTTCCATCCGACCCCGTGCCAGCCCCCGACGCATCCAATGTGTACGAATGGGTAGACTCAGAAGATATTAGGATCACAACTCCACCACCGGCATCACCAGAAGCCGTGGCTTTGATCGTTCCAGTTCCGAATAGTCGCCGGGCAACCACGATAACAACACCACCACCATAATTCGTTCCATCGCCAGCACCGCCTTTAAGCATGTTGATGACACCGGTACTGGGAGTAAACGAATAACCATCGACAGCGTTCAAAGCGTTGTTATACCACTTCGTCCCACCCAAGACCGCTGTTGGCGCTGTAGCCGTGTACGAGGTAGAAGCACCACCAAGAGAGTTGGCAACATTCGTGTCTTGTGTGCCCATCCCCAATGACCCCTGAGCAGACGGCCCAACCGCCATCCCAATCGTTCCCGAAAGATATAAATGTCGTTGAACAAACACACGGTATCCAGCGGTATTCAAAGTTTTACTCGCATTGACCGTCAAGTCTAAATAATACTTGTCTTCAGTCAGCGTCGTATTTGTACTGATCGTTACAGTTCCATCCCCAGCACTACCGAAAATATGCGACGGAGAATCATAAAAATCCGCTAGAGCATCAGGAGCACCGAGTCGAACCAAACGCCCGGCCATTACGACTCCTCAATACCAAATGAATGCATCGTGACAGAAGCGGCAACATTTGCCTTGGCGGATATGAAATCACTCACATCCATAACTGCTGCAACGTTCACAAACATTGTGGACAGTGAATCCACTGTCAAGTTGTAAACAAGTGCATTTGGCGCCCCGGCCGTACCACCACTAGGCACTAAGTGAACATCTACGGTAATATTAGATGCA
>DUCD01000216.1 GCA_012959985.1 Verrucomicrobiales bacterium
AGCAGACACACGTAAAAAAACGGCTAACTGTCAGATTAAATTGGAACTAATACAGACTTGTAAAATGTCATTGAACCACGCGGACTAAAGAATCAGAAACAGGTACATACTGGACGACTCAGTCCTCTTTCTTCGGAATAGCACCCTTCATCAGCTCACTGAGGGGGATTCCCTGCTTAGGAAGTGCTGCACCTCGTCCGCTGTCTATACCATCAACCGGTCGCAGATCCCAGTCATATGCCGCGAGGGGATCAACTCCATCCAAAGGCTCCACATCATACACTAGATAGTATTGCTGCGAGCATGCTCCTGGGTATCCCTTCTCAGCCAACGTTTCCTTCGAGAATACACGCGGCCCCTCAGAGATGATGCTGTAAAGCCTTCCACCACCCTGATATTCACCGTCACCATGCAACAATAAGTACAATGCCCCAACCACGGATTCATGTAGCCGCAAGTAACCTCGGCTTTCCATTCTGAAGTTGTATAGCTTTGATGACTCCACCCAAGCTCGATACTCCGGTCCTTTCAGCCAACCGTGTAACACATAGGTTTCCTGTGCCGGCGTGTTACGGTGCAAATCCCCCCACTCAGGCAAAGATTCCCTGACCGCATCGGGGGGCTCATCTTTGTGAATTCGGTATGTGTGGTACGTATGCTGCTCCCACTGGGATGCACGATTACACACATGAGCAACGACCTCCTTGAGGAAGCGAGCTAAAGGTGCTGAGCCGTCATTAGAATCATTCGGCCGAAGCGGGAAGGCCCCAAGCCCCGGTAAGAGTTCATGAAAGCCCTTGAAGGGCTCCTGCTCTTTTTCGTTCCCTGGATAAAGTACGTAAGCTCCTGCTGATCGACGAATGGCATCGCGGTAGGCATGCATCTTCAGCAGGTCAGCCCCTTTATAGTTTCCTGAACGTTGCTCGACCTTTTCCTCATCTAGATTATGGTTTTGCCCGCCAAAAAGCTTACTTAGGCTATCCACCTTATATTTCGCATCAAAATGAACATGCGATATCAACTCCTGCTCTTCGGCCTCGTCCTGTGAAAATTCTGCCGGCCAAAGCGAGAGCGTATAGTCCGGACGCATTTGTCGAGTCCATGAACCCTGTGCGGGATAGTCTCCATTTACACCGAACGTCCGGTTGTAGCTGAACTCGATATGTAACCGACGCCCTGCACCGGCGTAAACACCTTTGATCGGAAGCTGCTTACCGGCCTTCAACTTCAGCACCAGATCCTTGTCGTTGATCAAATCCTCCACCGGCGGATTATCAAGCTCGAAAAGATCGGCAACCAGATTGAGCAGCTTAAAAAATACCCAGTACTCATAAAGTGCCGCGGCATCGCGTTTCCCGCCCTTATAAACATCATCGCCACCCGTCCAGCTCAGCTTGGCGGCCAGCTCGAACAACATCCATGCGCGTAGCACCTGACGGTAACCCTCCTTGCGCTGGAGGACCGGACTGTTCAACGGCAATAATTCGGGTAAAGAAACCTGCTTAAACACATCATTCGAAATCGTCTTTTCTAGATCATTGATCAGACCGTCGATTTCCAAACACAGGCCCGGATACGTTGAGTTTCTAGTCGTTGGAAACTTTTCCAGCAAATCTTCTAGGGTTTGGAGAAAAATGTTTAAGGCGTGTTTCACAAAGCGATTTTCCGGAGTATCGACGGTATCGCGCTTATCCCGCACCTCAATACGTTCGGGAATGGTTTTCATCACCGGGCGTAAAGGATGGCTGTCAGGCACCTTCATGCGCCGTCCCCCCGAAGCAAACTGCCGAGCCTCATAGCGACCAATCCGACGGCTCTGCCGCACATCCACAAAGTGAAACTCTTCACGCCAGCGGGTATTCGGCATATGAACAATCCGCTGCAGAGCCAGCTGGAAATCTTCACCGCCCAGCAGGCTTTTCAGGAAATAGAGCCGCTGGGCCAGCGTCGCCTCATTGACAGTATCATCGGCTACAAAAGCCTGATCCACCGGAGATTCAAGCTGTAGCAGAAAATCGGCACACCGATCCGCAATATCCTCCAGCATCGACCGGTATTCATCTTCATAATTCAGCTTCGTAGAACGGACATCGATATGGTCTTCCGAGACTCGTTTACCATCACGATCCAGTAGCTCCAGTTTTAACAGCCCGACATAGTTTCCCGGCTCAATCACCCCACGAGCCTTTGTATCCGCCATAAGGCTGGGTCTGATTATTCCCGATTTTTTATTCAGGCTGTAAGTAGCCGAAAGCACAACATACTCATACCGACCGTTTTCTTCCAGCACATCGACCTGTTCGCCTGTGCGCGAGGAAATAATCTTCAATCCGACATCTATATCAGGAAATATGAGTGACAGGCTCTCAGCCATAACCGCCTATGCCTCTGCAAAGCTGGTGAAGCCATGTTCAACTAGACACTTTCGCATGCGAGAAAGTTTTTTCAGCGAGTTGGGATAGAGAGCATTGGATTCAACCAACAACTCGTCCTTGATCGGATCGTTTTCCGGACGGGCCTCCTCTTTCAAGCAAAGGCGGATCAGCGCGGCCAGCACCGGCCCCAGCTTTTTCTTCGAGCCGTGTAGCTTCGGCAGTAGCTTCTGCATAATCGCCGCGTCCATTGCCTTATCAAGTGACCACTCTTTCGCGTCCGAAAGATCTTTATAAAAATAGACAAAGCGACAGATCTCATGCGCGGTGCGATAACCGAACTCGGCACGGGCTTCTTTCAGAGCCGGGAAGAATTTCATCAGCACCTTCGACACATCCTCGCGGGTAGTATCATCCAAAGGAATATCTCTCAGTTTCGCCGCAGCAACAAATCCCCTGGCATATTCCACCCCCTGCCCAGAGATCGCATCCAGGTCCGGTTTGACCGGATTTTTGAGGAACTTTCCCATTTCATCTTCCGACACTCGAAATTCAATCACATTGGCGCGGTCCAACACCTTCGGACTGAACATGTAGGTGGTTTCGTCCACGTTGACCGTACCTATCACAAAGAGGTTTTTCGGGATTGTCAACTTCCCAGGCACCTTATCCCAAATAATTTCTTCATCGCCATCGTGCAGACTGATTGCTTCGCCCGACTCCATAGCTGAAAGAAAATCCGAAAAATAGCGTTCTACATGAGACAAATTCATTTCATCAAGGATCAGAAAATAGGGAAGGTCAGGATTAACCTTAGCTCTCAGGATCAGATCCAAAGCGCCATTGTCTGGCTTGCGATAACCCATCCCCTTTAGAGCATCCGGATAACCCAGGAGGTTTTCGTTACTTGTCCAGTCAGCACCAACAGAAATCAACTCATAATTTTTCCCGAAATTGGTATTCTTCGATTGTTCAATAACTGTAAATGCCGCTGCTTTTAAGTGGGTTTCGAAGCTATGAAGCTGGTCACTAAATTTACTAGGACCTTTTACGGCATTACGGATTTTACGAGCAGAAGTAGTCTTTGGTATTCCATGAGTTTCTATATACTCCACCCACTCGCTAATCATCTCCCGGGCAAGAACGACTTTTACTGCATTTTCTGAATCTGGTGAATTCCAAAGTTCAACCCCTACACTGTCCGATTTATTCACGAAATATGTGACCTGCGAAGAAGGGATTTTTGCTCCGGGGTAAAAAGTATCTGGCAATTGGTTCTGTGGGGTTATCCACTTAGCAAATTTTAGTGCCTGCAACGTTTTTCCCGATCCTGACAGACCTGTCAGGATAAGGAACGGTTTCGCCTGTAAAGCCGAAGCAATCTTTGAAAAATCACCAATTGTCATTTGGTTTGATGAATTTATACCTACCAAGGAAGCGAGGCTTGTAAATGAGCTAAAATCATATTGGCCATATTCTCGATATAATTTGATCAATGAGCGAATACCCTGCTTCTCATCGAAACTAGCTATAGCTTGGTTCAAATGAAATGCATCGCCCCGCTTATTGGTGTCCGCTGAATGCTCTGGTTAGTTTTTTATTTATATTAATTTCAACAATAGCATAAAGCTATATTTTTACAGGATTTTGATCAGAATGTAATCAAAGGGGTGGCCATCTTGATATGTGTAAACACTAAAAAAAGCCACACCTAACTAATGTTAAGATAAAACCAATGCCCTTGAGACCAAGATATCTTTTGTACCATCTACCTATCTGTCAAACCGCCACCTAAA
>DUCD01000217.1:0-2665 GCA_012959985.1 Verrucomicrobiales bacterium
GGAATCGATCTTGTCGGCCACGGTTCCATCGGTGGACGTCGACAGGGAATGATTTATTGGCCGAAAACCGCGCGTTATCATTTCGACAACTCAAACCAGGAACCACTCCCGCTCGAAGACTTGATTCATCTTGCAGACCAGGGAACCGCTATTACCCTGATGGGAGTTCCTCCGGATTCCGGCATTCGAATGGGAATCGATGGTAACCAGGACGGTATCCCGGATGGGAATTCGGATTTTCCGGAAATCCGGATTCAACGATTGGAAGGAAAAGTTACATTGCGCTGGTCCGCATCGGCGGTTGGGTATGGGGTTGAACAGGTATCGAATTTCAACAGACAGGTTTGGGTGCCGATTCCAGAAACTCCTGAATTGAAGGGGAATGAATTTCAAATGGCACTTCCAATTTCAGACTCCAACATGATGTTTCGTCTGAAGTCCAATTGATTGATTCTCGGTGACTCATGTCAGACAGAGCGGGTGTTTTCCTGCCCGATTCCACCGGAATACGACGGACAGGAATGTCCGCTCTCGTGTTTTTAGGGTCGCGCATCTCTTTGTATGCTGAAAATGTACAACCAAGCCGATGCTTCCGCTATCAACTGTTAAGTCATTTGGCGAAACTGATTAATAGGAATTTTCTTTTCGCGCATTATCAGAGAAGGGCGTTCCGCGGTGTTGAGTCAAGGAAACAGAAATTATAGGGACAGGCTATTAATGAAAAAGCTCTCAAAGCAACGGTGCTCTTTGATTGGGATGCATCTCGAAGTCATGAGGTCCCTCAGCGATTCATCGTTCCCGGGGACGCATTGGTTTACCGTTGGTGGCCATTGAACCCGATTACAATTGATATTTCCAACCGTGGATCCGAATCGAATAAGCCGTGGACTCAAAAGGGGTGTTGCGATTTTTTTGGATTTTCGGGAAAGATTGAAAGCGTTGATTGTTGGAGGTGTTGTGGGAATGGGAAGTGAAAACCTATCTGGGACTCGATTGGGTTGTAGCATTTCACACTAGCGGCGAGGACCGCTTGCAAAGTTGAATGGCCAGTCCCCATGGATCCCGTAACATCATCAAATGTGAACCGTCGGGAAGATGATGATCAGCATGTAACGATGCACCGGCGGATATAAGTTTGGCTGAATCAGAGAGTGGGTCCTTACTGGTAAATGCCAAATGAAAAATGAGAGGATCTGCGGCACTGTAATCAGGGACTTGATCTGGTGGGTTGCAGTAAATTTCCAATATCGTGGCATACTCATCGGCCAAAAAGTGAGTTTGATACGGTTGGGGGAGGTGACGGACAACAGAAAGACCAAACTGTTCACAGTACCAAGCGGCAACTGCTTGTGGTTCGGATACATTGAATGCTACATGCTCAATTTTCATCATTATCGTCCAACATTAAGCAGTTATAAACTGCCCGTCGAATTTGTGCGGCAGGGGGCAGTTGAAAAGTGCGGTACATTGTTTAGGTTTAGGTTCATAGGGTGTCACGGTCAAGATTTCATTGCAGCGTAATTATTCGGCAGTTTTCTTCTTCCATTCCGGAGACGGAGCGAAGCCAAGTCAAAGGGATGGAAGAGTTATCGATTCATTCTTATTTCACCTGTCTATCTCATTATTTCTTTTTCCCGCTTTTGCGTTTATTGAAATGCTGCAGGCGGTAGTTTTCTCCGTTTGCTTCAAGAATATGCACTCGATGTGGCAGTGATGCGCAGACTGGTATAAATGGCTATTTGAGTTTTCCCCATTCATCTTTGGTGCCTTCGGATTTTTGGTGTTCCATAATGATTTGCCAACTTCCCTGTTTGACGAGCAGAGCTTCGAAATGGATGTAGGCCTTGGAGGAATTGCCTTCGGCGTCCACTGTGGAATAGAGAAACATGCCGGTTTCATGAGCGGTGGTATCATCTCCGTATCTTTGGCTGAATCTGAATTCCACGCTGGCCTTGATCTTGCGTGACTTGGTATCCGCAAAGCCTTGTTTCCATTTGGCAAGTGCAATGGAGAGCGGGTAGCTTGTTTTAGATATCCCCGAGACCAACACTCCGGATTCATGGCAGGTGGCACGGTAACCCTCGAAATCCCCTTCCTTTACCGATCGGGATACTTTTTCCCAATAGGCGTCGAGTTCAATGTGGTGGACTTGTTGGTCGGCGCCGAATGCTGTTTGTACGCCGAGCCACAAAAGCAGGAGTAAACTGGAGAATTGGATTCGATTCTTTATTTGGTGTGCTGGTTCCTCAGGTCGAAACCCACACCAATGCCCGATTCGATTTCGCCAATGGTTCTCAGTTACCAAATATTCTACGACACGCTGCTGCTCCCGATTCATCCATCCGGCCACACTGATCAATACAAATTTTAACGAATTCATCCATATCAGCCTGACCAGCGTTTTAGGAAACGCAAGATCTTATGAACTAAAAGCGATCATTGCCACCAATTTTCCAACGGCTGTAATTTCCGCAGACTATACGGGGTGTCCTATTACTCGGGCCAAGGAATGGCAAAGGACGTGTTCAAGGTTTCGGAGTCTTCAGATTCAAACAATGATTTTCCGAACCGAGATTCAGACCCGAATGGCACTAAGTTAAGGCCGTATATTCCGTCCTGATTGGTTTTCCACTGTCCGGGGTCAACGCCCCCGGCTTCAGGAACA
>DUCD01000217.1:2787-4162 GCA_012959985.1 Verrucomicrobiales bacterium
AAACTTGAAGCTGGCCGCGGTGAGGCCGGATTTGACATCGTTCTGGTCATGTCAAACTTGAAGCTGGCCGCGGTGAGGCCGGAGATGGTTTGACCAGCGGATTCAGTGGCGAGTTGAAGACCATTGAGAAATACATGTTCAGCACTCATGTGGCGGACAGAGCGCTTCCCTTAGGCAATTTAAAGCATTTTGTTTTCTGTGATTTACTTTTAACTGAAATGCCCAATTCTATTATTGAGAATGAAATCCCTGACAAAATGTTACCGCTGCGGAGCGAGCGCACCAAGAAATCATGTTACAAACTGTTTTCCGGACGGATCGCAAAAAAGCCTGCTTCTTTGTGATGTTTGTATTACAGCATTCTCAGGCGCTTTAAATGCTGATATTGAGTCAACTAAACCCGGAAATCATACGGTTTGTGACTTGTGCGGATGTGATTTGAGCGAGATTACGGCAGTTGGGGGGACCCGATACCTTGAATCCGGGAAATTTGATATGTGCCGGGAATGTATGGCTGAGTATTCAAATCTGCATGAGCTACTTCTTGCGGTCAGCCCAAAGCTTTTTGAACCGAAAAAGCGTCAGGCGACTTGGTCGCGATTAATTAGCGCCGTGAAATTGATGAGAAAATCCACGGCCAAATAATAATCTGGTCGAATTTCATTACCTGAATTCTGACTTTATTCCATGCCCGTTCACGAACGAGTGAACAAAAATGACGCATTTCCGATCTTTCGATTTCAATCAACAAACCATTCATTCCCAAGCTTTTTCGCTCGGTGTACTTTGTATCGTCTTCTCAGCATGTCGGCTTTTATAGCCCATTTTGAAAAAACACTATTCCAGCGTTTCTCCATCATAAGTGGGGCTGCTTTTCTATGCTGACCACCAACAGCAAAAAGAATGCAATCGGGCCAAGTAGAAATATTTTCAGGAACGCTTGGAGCTTCTTCCTGTTGGGAATCTGTTCTCCCTTTTCGCGTGAATCGAATCGCCTGACAATGTAGGATTCAAGTGGCTAAGTTGAGGGCTAAGTTGAGGGCTAATTAAGAGGACGCGGCGCAGGCGGAAGTTCATGGCCGGAAATGGTGCATGTGGGATTCGTTCCGATTGGATTAACGGTGTATTTTCCGTCCATCATGCACTTGGAAAATTCCTTGGACTTGGGGAACTCTTTTGAATTAAAATACAGAGATAGTGTTTTTTTCAGATTCAGGGATAACCGTACCTGCTGTTCCCTTATTCTCTAATGCCCAAATTTCTTTAACACCATCGATTTGGCCCAGCTGGTCAATGCACAGTTCATCCAGCTTCTTCCGGTCATCGCTAAACGCAAAATCAAATAACGGACTGCCTTTCGAAAACGCCACAAAAA
>DUCD01000218.1:0-2051 GCA_012959985.1 Verrucomicrobiales bacterium
ATAGGCCCGCAACAGGGTGGGGGGCCCAGGCGTCGGCATTCCATCGGAGCACGCTCTCGGGGCGGCATCTCCTCGTTCGGTGATCAGGAAATGCCCCAGATCGGTTTGGCGGACCTTTTTACGACTCTTTCCGCCCCCACAATCAACATCAATACAGCCTCGGCGATAAACCTTCAGATCCATCCATTTATCGACAGTGCCATAGCTCATGAAATTATCGAGATTCGGTCCGGTCCGGATGGAGTGGATGGTACGGAAGACGATATGCCGTTTTCCAGTGCGGCAGAACTGGGTGTGCGAGTTCCTGGTTTTGGTGGGGGGGCCGCGGGAGGGGAGCTGGCCCGTTATTTTAATGTTCGTAGCGCCACATTCCAAGTAAAGGTTACCGCGCAGTACGGTCGACTGGTAAAAGAATATTTCGCCATCCTACGACGTGAAAACGCTCAGGTAATCCAAACTTTACTGTTTTTCTGGGATTAATCACCCGAAACTTCGAAAACCCAGCCATGGTCTTTATTACCGGTACCGACACAGGAGTCGGGAAAACTTTGATGACTGCTCTGGTGCTTACTTTCAACAGGTTGAAGGTCCCCGATACCTTAGCTTGTAAACCCTTTTGCTCGGGCAGTCGGAGCGATGTTCATATCATCGAGGCTGTGATGGATGGAGAGTTCTCTAGAGCCCAAATCAATCCCTTCTATTATTCGGCTCCCCTTGCCCCCCTTATCGCAGCTCGACTCGGCAAAGGTCCTCAGGTCAAGCTGTCGGATTGCCTCCGCCATCTTAAACAATTGAAAAAGAACTGCCGGTTGCTGGTTGTAGAAGGAGCGGGCGGATTAATGGTTCCACTCGGTGAGTCGTTTTCCCTCCTTGATTTAATCATTGAAACCCGTTCAAAGTCCTTGTTGGTAGCTCCGAATAGATTGGGAGTGATCAATGCAATTCTTCTCAATATTTCAGTCATGAAGAATTCACGGGCGAAAAATCCAATAATCTTTTTAATGAACCAGAAAAAAGGAGATATTTCCGCCCGTTTCAACACCTTGGCGGTTAAGTCGTTACTACCTGATTATAAAGTATTTAGGATTCCTTATCTGGGGGCGGACCCCGAAGTTCCTGCCCATTTGAAAAAAGCTTTGAAAAAAATTCGAAAAACACTTGCCAAGGTGAGTGAGGAGCTATAGTTTTTGCGTCTCCTGAGCGGGGATGAGACTGAAAAGTTGAGAGATCAACAAAGGGCCTCAGCACTGTGAAGGAGCTGGCAGAGAAGAAAGTGAAGTTAAGTTGATTGACTGATGTTCGAAACTCTGTGAGTGTTTAAGAGGGCGGACGATTGACAAGGTCTGCAACCAGGAACCGAAAGGGAAAATGGATCGGTGATGGGTTGCTTTGCATTTGATATGCGAAAGAGGGCCTTGGCGAAACGCTGCTGATCTTTGAAAGTCGAATCGTGCGATAAGCAAATAGAGCCCTCAAAACGGTTTCTGAAAGAAGCGGATATGGAGCGGCCGAAGTTTTTCCTGAAAGGGAAAGGGTGAGGAGGTTCATATGTTGTGGAGCAGAAGCCGTACTCAAGCAAAAGAGTTTTAAAAAAGCGAAAATAAGAATAAAACGGAGAGTTTGATTCTGGCTCAGAACGAACGCTGGCGGCGTGGATAAGACATGCAAGTAGAACGCCGGTCATGAGGTAGCAATACATCATGGCAGGAGTTGCGAAAGGGTGAGTAACACGTGGGTAATTTACCGCAAAGACGGGGACAACCTGCCGAAAGGTGGGCTAATACCGGATGTGGTCCAACGGGGGCATCCCTGATGGATTGAAGCTGGGGATCTTAGGACCTGGCGTTTTGCGATAAGCCCGCGGCCTATCAGCTTGTTGGTGAGGTAAAAGCTCACCAAGGCGAAGACGGGAAGCCGGTCTGAGAGGACGATCGGCCACACTGGAACTGAGACACGGTCCAGACACCTACGGGTGGCAGCAGTCGAGAATCTTTCACAATGGGGGAAACCCTGATGGAGCGACGCCGCGTGGGGGATGAAGGGTTTAGGCT
>DUCD01000218.1:2144-6200 GCA_012959985.1 Verrucomicrobiales bacterium
AACTCTGTGCCAGCAGCCGCGGTAATACAGAGGTCCCAAGCGTTGTTCGGATTTACTGGGCGTAAAGAGTGCGTAGGTGGTGAGGAAAGTCTGATGTGAAATCTCCGGGCTCAACCCGGAAACTGCATTGGAAACTGCCTTGCTAGAGGATCGGAGGGGAAATCGGAATTCCCGGTGTAGCAGTGAAATGCGTAGATATCGGGAGGAACACCAGTGGCGAAGGCGGATTTCTGGACGATACCTGACACTGAGGCACGAAAGCTGGGGGAGCAAACAGGATTAGATACCCTGGTAGTCCCAGCCGTAAACGGTGCGTACTTGCTGTAGGAGGAATCGACCCCTTCTGTGGCGGAGCTAACGCGTTAAGTACGCCGCCTGGGGAGTACGGTCGCAAGGTTAAAACTCAAAGAAATTGACGGGGGCCTGCACAAGCGGTGGAGTATGTGGCTTAATTCGATGCAACGCGAAGAACCTTACCTGGCCTTGACATGCAGGGGACCGGGTGTGAAAGCACCCTTCTCTTCGGAGTCGCTGCACAGGTGCTGCATGGCTGTCGTCAGCTCGTGTCGTGAGATGTTGGGTTAAGTCCCGCAACGAGCGCAACCCCTATGTTCAGTTGCCACTCCTGCTAGCGCGGGAAGCACTCTGGACAGACTGCCTTGTGTTAACGAGGAGGAAGGTGGGGATGACGTCAAGTCAGTATGGCCCTTACGGCCAGGGCTGCACACGTACTACAATGCCCGGCACAACGGGAAGCCAAGTCGCAAGGCTGAGCAAATCCCTTAAAACCGGGCCCAGTTCGGATTGTCGGCTGCAATTCGCCGGCATGAAGGTGGAATCGCTAGTAATGGCGCATCAGCTACGGCGCCGTGAATACGTTCCCAGGCCTTGTACACACCGCCCGTCACATCATGAAAGCCGTTTGTACCCGAAGTCGGTGAGCCAACCTCGGAGGCAGCTGCCTAAGGTATGAATGGTGATTGGGATGAAGTCGTAACAAGGTAGCCGTAGGGGAACCTGCGGCTGGATCACCTCCTTTCTAAGGAGCAGGGACACTGGAATCTGTAAAGGATGTCAGTTGTTCCCAGGTCGAGTTACTTCTAGGGGTCCGAGAGGATTCCCTGAGGAACGGGCTCTCAGGAGTTTATCGCACGATTCGGTTTTCACAGACCGGCAGGGGGCTGTAGCTCAGCTGGTAGAGCGCCTGCTTTGCAAGCAGGATGTCAGGAGTTCGAGTCTCCTCAGCTCCACCAATAAGAGGGTGGAGTGAGAGAGGTCGGGATGAATGAAGGACTGGTGGATTTGAGAAAGAGGGGCCTGTAGCTCAGTTGGTTAGAGCATGCGCTTGATAAGCGCAGGGTCACTGGTTCGAATCCAGTCAGGCCCACCATCAGCAGAAGGGCGACAGCCGCCGACGGGAAGGTGAACCGTAATAAGAACAGGAACCGAATGTTTCGCTGAGCACTGGCTCAGAGGATCTGATCTTTGACAACTGCATATTGTAGGTGAAAAAATAAGACTCTTAGAGTCTTGAAAAAAACAATTTTCGCTGGAAGAAAGAAAATAAGGTTCAGTAAAAAGAACCCGCGAAATTTTGATCAAGCTACTAAGGGCATACGATGGATGCCTAGGTGCCGGGAGGCGATGAAGGACGCAGCAAGCTGCGATAATCCTCGGGGAGCCGCAAGCAGGCTTTGATCCGAGGGTGTCCGAATGGGGAAACCCGGCCGTCGTAATGGGCGGTCATTCACGGATGAATTCATAGTCCGTGAAAGTGAACGGGGCGAAGTGAAACATCTCAGTAACCCCAGGAAAAGAAAACGACAATGATTCCGTAAGTAGTGGCGAGCGAAAGCGGAAAAGCCTAAACCGGAGAGATTTATTTCTCCGGGGTTGCGGGACCTGCAGCAAAGGAGAGGGAGTAGGAAGAGTTCAACGTCTTGGAAGGGACGGCCGAAGAGCGTGAGAGCCGCGTGAGCGAAGTCCGAGACCCATCCGAGCAGGCACCCAAGTAGCACGGAATGAGTGAAACTCTGTGTGAATCTGTCCGGACCACCGGATAAGGCTAAATACTACCCGGCAACCGATAGTGAACCAGTACCGTGAGGGAAAGGTGAAAAGAACCCCTGCTAGGGGAGTGAAACAGATCCTGAAATCGTATGCCTACAAGGTGTTGGAGTTCCGTCACAGGACGGGATGACAGCGTGCCTTTTGCATAATGAGTCTGCGAGTTGTCTTCGGCGGCAAGCCTAAGTCCTTATGGGACGGAGGCGAAGCGAAAGCGAGTATTAAATGTGCGAACATGGAGTCGCCGGGGGCAGACCCGAAGCGGAGGTGATCTACACTTGAGCAGGTTGAAGCTCCGGTAACACGGAGTGGAGGACCGAACCGGTGAATGTTGAAAAATTCTCGGATGACTTGAGTGTAGGAGTGAAAGGCTAATCAAACCCCGTGATAGCTGGTTCTCTCCGAAATAGCTTGAGGGCTAGCGTCGGACAAGTACTCCAGGGAGGTAGAGCACTGAATGGCTTAGGGTCCCTACCAGGATGCCAAAACCAATCAAACTCCGAATGCCCTGGATCCCATTACTCCGGCAGTCAGCTGACAGGGGATAAACTCTGTTGACAAGAGGGAAACAACCCAGACCGCCGGCTAAGGTGCCTAAATATCATTAAGTGGAAAGGATGTGGCGTTGCTTGGACAGTGAGGATGTTGGCTTAGAGGCAGCCACCATTTAAACAGTGCGTAACAGCTGACTCATCGAGCGATGCTGCGCCGAAAATGATTGGCGATAAATGATATACCGAAGCCGCGGGTGCATGGACAATACGTTGTCCATGCGCGGTAGGAGAGCGCGGCCGTCTGCGATGAAGCCCAACCGTAAGGGAAGGTGGAGCGGCGGCCGGTGAGAATGCAGACATAAGTAGCGAGAAACAGGATGAGAATTCCTGTCGCCGTAAACCTAAGGTTTCCTGGGCAAGGTTCGTCCCCCCAGGGTTAGTCGGGAGCTAAGGCGAGGCCGGAGGGCGTAGTCGATGCACAGCAGGCAAATATTCCTGCACTGGCTGGGGCGCAGGCGTCGAGGGACGCCGGCTGGAAGGTGGCAAGGTCATCGAAAGACCGATGCTTAGACTTCTTGTTGAAGCGTACCACTGGAAGGACGGCCGAGAAAAGCTCGGCGTCGTTTCCCCAGGCACCCGTACCGTAAACCGACACAGGTAGGTGGGATGAGTATTCCAAGGCGCGCGGGAGAAACCACTCTAAGGAACTCGGCAAAATAGCCCCGTAACTTCGGGAGAAGGGGTACCCGTTTCGACGGGTCACAGTAAAGTGGGTCTGGCGACTGTTTAGCAAAAACACAGCACTCTGCCAAGTCGTTAAGACAAAGTATAGGGTGTGACACGTGACCAATGCGGAAAGATCAAGGTGACTTGTCATCCTCCCTTCGGGGGGGAGAAGCTCGGAGCCTAAGTCCCCGTGAATGTCGGCCGTAACTATAACGGTCCTAAGGTAGCGAAATTCCTTGTCGGGTAAGTTCCGACCTGCACGAATCGTGTAACGACCGGACCGCTGTCTCAGAGTGGATCCCGGCGAAATTGTAATGGCGGTGAAGATGCCGCCTACCCGCAGTAGGACGGAAAGACCCTATGCACCTTTACTGTAAGCTGGTATTGTGTTCTGATTAATGATGCGTAGCGTAGGTGGGAGACGTTGAAACGGTGATTCAGGTTGCCGTGGAGTCGCCAAATGAAACACCACTCTTTGTTGGTTAGGATTCTAACTTCGTTCCGTTATCCGGGCGAAGAACAGTGCCAGCGGGTCAGTTTGACTGGGGCGGTTTCCTCCCAAAAGGTAACGGAGGAGCGCTAAGGTACTCTCAGCATGGTTGGTAACCATGCGTCGAGCGTATGGGTAGAAGAGTGCTTAACTGCGAGACTGACAGGTCGAGCAGATGCGAAAGCAGGCCCAAGTGATCCGGTGGTTGAAAGTGGAATTGCCATCGCTCAACGGACAAAAGGTACGCTAGGGATAACAGGCTTATCGCGCCCAAGAGTT
>DUCD01000218.1:6278-8265 GCA_012959985.1 Verrucomicrobiales bacterium
GTCCCAAGGGTTCGGCTGTTCGCCGATTAAAGTGGTACGCGAGCTGGGTTCAGAACGTCGTGAGACAGTTCGGTCCTTATCCACTGTGGGCGCAGGAAACTTGAGGGGTTCATTCCTTAGTACGAGAGGACCGGGAATGACGCACCTCTGGTGTGGCAGTTGTTTCGTCAGAAGCAGCGCTGCGTAGCTACGTGCGGAAGAGATAAGCGCTGAAAGCATCTAAGTGCCAAGCTCCTCCCAAGATCAGGTTTCCCGGACGCAAGTCCCTGAAGGCCCCCGGTAGACTACCGGGTTGATAGGTCAGGCGTGTAAGCGTTGTAAGACGTTCAGCGGACTGATACTAATAGGCCGTGCGGCTTGATCTTAAAATCTTTATCCTTCTTTCTTTGAAAGGAGGATTATTGATCACAATGAAATAGGATTCTTTTACAGGAGCCCCGTTTTCATTCTGAAAGATCGAAGATTGTTATCGGTCCGGATTCATTTCCGGCACTGATCACCAACAGTATGCAGTTTTCAGAGGAAAGATCCTTCAACGATTTTTTCCGGTGGCCATGAAGCTGTGGAACGACCCGATCCCATCCCGAACTCGGCCGTCAAACGCAGCGTTGCCGATGGTAGTGCGGGTAGAGCCCGTGTGAGAGTAGGAAGCTGCCGGAATTATTTTACAGTATAACTGGACGTAACCGTCGTGCCCCCCAAAAGGGCACCGGCGGTTTACTTTTTCCCCCGCCTCTTCCTTCTCACCTCAGGTAGAGAACCTTTTCCAACTCCGCAAGCACCACGCTCATGTAGGGATAGCGTGATTCCGGATCCTGTTTCAGGCACTTTAAGATGATGGCTTCCAGACCTTCTGGAATTGAAGGATTGATTGAACGCGGCGTGGCCAGGTATCGAGACTGGTTTAACTGAAATTTCAGGATTTCTTCCGGGGACTCACCAGGGAAGGGTTTTGACTGTGTGGTGAGCTCATAGGCCGTGACCCCGAAAGAAAATATATCCACTCGACGATCAATGGGCTGTTTCAGGAGTTGTTCGGGAGCCATGTAAAAAGGGGTCCCCGGGTTCTTTTTAGTTTTAAACGGTTTTTCCTGTATGGGCACAGATAGATCGAAATCAACAAGTTTTACGATACCATTCCGTGTCATAAGAATGTTTTCAGGTTTGAAATCCAAATGAATGAAACCCTGCAGATGGACATGATCTAAAGCCGAGGCGATAAATATTAAAGTTTCGGATAGGTTTTGAGTTAATACCGGGTCCCCTTTGTGGCTTAGTTGTTTAAGGTTGCCCCCCTCGACACATTCCATGAGTAAAAACAGGGTGCCATTGATTTTGCCATGATCATAGTATTGAACGATATGTTCATGATCGTAGACTTGAGAGAGAATTTCACAACCTCTGAGAAATCGCTTTTTAGCCGTAAAATCGAAACGTAGATTTTGGTTAAGCATACGCAGAGCATAGTGATTATGGTGCATATCTGTTGCCGACCAGATTTCTGACATACCCCCACGGTTTAGAAGCTCGTGTAGTTTGAATTCTCCTAAAACCCCGTCTTTAATGGGGTTTTCAATCTGTTTTTCTTTTGAAGTAAATAATCCCATAAAAGGGTGGATGAAAATATTGAACTGCCAACCAAAAGTCAGCTTAAATTGTGCCGGTTTTGTTATTTTGTTGCGAATGATCGTAGCGAAAGCTAACAATTCTGTATCAGGAAAATGTCACCCATTAGGCTAACATTTATATTTTTTCTATTTGTTTTTGGAGGTGGAGCGGCCTTGGCACCGGTCATTCACAGTTTTTTGGCTCTATTGGGAAACTGGATACCGTTTCTCGAGGAATGGCGGCGGGACATACCCTTTAGAAGACTAGTCAATCGCGGTTTGATAATTACAGCCCTAATCGGGTTATGGCCCTTTTTACGTAAGCTGGAGATCAGGAATCTAAAGGGAATCGGATTGCAGAGGAACGGACACAGTTGGAG
>DUCD01000218.1:8275-24680 GCA_012959985.1 Verrucomicrobiales bacterium
CTTTACCTTAGGGATCGCTGGAGCGATGGTATTGGTTGGTGGCGGCAGACAATTAAAGGACTTGAAGCCAATTGGGGAATATTTTCAGCATGTAATTAATGCTGGAATGGCTGCTGTTGCTGTTGGATTTTTAGAGGAAATTCTATTCCGTGGAGCCCTTTTGGGAGCTTTATTAAAACGTTACACTTTTCCAACCGCTTTGGGAGTGAGCAGTGCTTTATATGCCATTGTTCATTTTTTCAAGGAATCCGAATCGCCGGAGATTGTCAGTTGGTGGAGTGGTTTTAAGGTGCTCGCTGATATGTGCAGTGGTTTTTTTGAGTGGTACCAACTGGTGCCTGGATTTCTTAATTTGACACTGGTTGGAATGTATTTTTCCATTGGTTTGCACGGGGGTTGGGTGTTTCTCGGCAAAACATATCGATTTTTAACGGGAAGCGTTCCGGATGCGGATCCCTGGTTATGGGGAAGCCGGAAATTGGTTGATGGTTGGATGGTGACCTTTGTCTTAGTGATTTTACTGTGGTATTCTGTGAGACACCAAAAATCTGTAATTGCCTATCCTGATGAACCGAAAAGTGAAACCGACAATAAAATGGTTTCTTGATGTGTGCCTTCATTTTTTTTATCCTGACTTTTGTCAAGTCTGTAGGAAAAACAGAGCTTCACATGAGCTTTCGTATGTTTGTCTGGGTTGCCGGTCTGAAATAACAAAAGTGCAGGAACCATTGTGCGGTATTTGCGGAACACCTTTCGATGGTGAAATAACAACGAAATTTGAATGTGGGAATTGTCGTTCGTTTGAATTCAGTTTTGATCAGGCAAGGTCTGCTGTGAGAGCGGAAGGTGTATTACTTGAGATACTCCACCGCTATAAATATGAAAAGGCCCATTGGTTTGAGCCTTTATTGGTGGATTTACTCGTGAAGGGAATCAGAAAAACACCGAATGCCACCCTATGGGATTGGGTGGTTCCGGTTCCCCTTCATGGGCTCAAACTCAGGGAACGAGAGTTTAATCAGGCAGAGAGGCTAGCGGTAAGCCTTTCTGATAACTTTGGTATTTCGGTTAAAAACAAGTTACTGATTCGAGTCAAGGATACTGAGTCACAAACCAGATTAACAAAGAAAGAACGCAAATCGAACGTCTCCGGTGCTTTTTTGGTGCCATTGGAAGTTTCGGTAATTGGACGAAATATTTTGTTGATTGATGATGTATTCACTACGGGATCAACAACGGATGAATGTGCCAAGGCACTGAAATCCGCGGGAGCTGGGTATGTTGATGTCTGGACAGTGGCCCGGGGTGTTTGAATCGCTACATCAGAGTTGATAATTTTGTCATTGAAATGGCTAAAAAATATAAAAAAAACACTGATTTGAATCTTAAGCAAATTGAGCTGACGGTGACTCCATTGGTTAATCCTGAACAGCCGGCTTTTGGGAAAAAGACGAAAATCAGTGACCTGAAGACCAAGAAAAAAGATATACCGAAAGGCCTTTGGACAAAGTGTCCAAGTTGCGGTTCCCTTTTACACAATAAAGACTTGGAGGAAAATGACAGGGTTTGTAACGACTGTGATTACCACTTCCGCATTCGGGCTTCCGATCGGATCCTGAACTTGACCGAGTTGGATTCATTTCAGGAGATTGACTCGAACATCACGAGTCATGATGCCTTGGAGTTCATCGGATTGGATTCTTACCGACGGAAACTTGAACAGAATCAAAAAAAAACCGGGATGAAAGATGCTGTTTTAACGGGAACAGCAATGATCGGTGATATTCGCATGGGCCTTGGGGTGATGGATTTTTCGTTTCTAGGCGGCTCGATGGGTTCTGTTGTGGGTGAAAAACTCAGTCGAATGATCGAAATTTCCACAGAGCAGGGGCTTCCTGTTATTATTGTATCTACCAGTGGTGGAGCCCGCATGTATGAAGGTTTATTCAGCTTGATGCAAATGGCGAAAACATGTGGAGCTTTAGCATATCATATGCGTCGACGATTACCCTTTATCAGCGTATTGACGGACCCGACAATGGCCGGAGTCATGGCGAGTTATGCCAGCGTCGGGGATCTCATTATCGCTGAACCTGGTGCTACGATCGGGTTTGCAGGGCAGAGGGTTATTCAAGATACGACTCAATCAAAACTACCTCCCGGATTTCAGACTGCTGAGTTTCTTCTGGAACGTGGCCTGATTGATTCCATTGTTCACCGGAAAGAAATGAAACAGAAATTGTACAACTATCTTTCCTTTATGGTCAATCGAGCCTCCTGAATCAGCTTGAGACTCTGTAGAACAATACTTTATTTTTGCAAAGGCCATCTCGAACTTCGAAAGGTTCCTGTCCTTTTGGTTTTGCTGTTCGTTCTTAGTTCATTACCAGAGATTCAATCGGCGGACCCAGCCTACGAAGACATTTCTGATTCTTTTATTTCAATCCTCGCTGACCGAAACCTTTCAGATAGGCAGAGGATAGATGCGTTAGATGAGTTGATTCAGGAAGTTGGAAGGGGAGTATTGGATTCGTCTCGAATCGTTTCAGAGTTGCTGAAGTTGATTTCCGATCCAACTGAATCAAGAGAATTGTCTCTTCAGGCACTTATCGGTCTCAATAAATACACCCTTGATTCCGCTTCGCACGCTGCCTCTGTTCTTGTAATGATTCAATCCAATTCGACACTTATCGAGTTCAGGATTCCCTTACTGGATAGGCTGTTCACTGATTTACCAGAAACTGAAGGATTGATTCAATCGCTGCTCAATATTTTTCAGGATCAGGAAGAATCCCGGAGCTTTAGAATTCATCTTGCCGAATTCTTCAGGGAACACGATTTCAAGACAAACCTGTTGCAACCTTCCTACCTTCGTATTTTCCTTGATCAGAATGAGGCAGATATTCTGAAACGCCTTGCCCTTGATTACCTGGAACAATCGGGACCTCTACCCGTCGCGATGTTCGATGAACTCAATGCCCTTATTCTCAATGTCGACACCCCTATGGAGTTCAGACGGGGAGCGGTTCGATTAGTAGTCAAATCGGGGTCAATGGATGCCAATGGTTTTCAACCACTATTAGCTCTGGTTAGCTCGATAAATAACGCAGATCTTTCGGAGGTATTGTTGCGTGAAGTAGTCTTGGTTCTTAAAAACCAAATTCAACTTCCTTCTGAAGTTCTTCTTAAGTTGTTGGGGATGACGTTGGAAATCAATCCTAGCCAAGGCATCACTCTCGAATTGTTGTCAGAATTATTTAAATATTACACGGGAGAAATTGCTGATTTATGCCGGCAGACGGATCCTGCCGTGCTGAAGTTGGAGGAAGCTCCCCCGTTTGATTCGGTGTTGGGAATAGTCAGTCAATGGTTAACAGAACCGGACCTTCAGGATGCATTAGGTGAGCTTGGGCTGAAATGGATAGCAGAGACTGGCGTGAAGAATCCGTATGTGATTTTGATTTTCACCGAGATTCTAACTGAGAAGGGGCCTCTGTTTCTCCGTCGTGACGCCTTGAATTATATGCTGGGCGAGGACAATTGGGCAGAGAATCAAGAGAAAGTGGATAGTATTTATCTTCAATTGGCCAAAGACGTCACTGAAGATTCTGAGATTAGGAGTCGAGCTGTTTCTGGAATTTGTCGGACGACTTCCAATCTTTACCGGAAACCACAAGAATTGGAATGGGAGCCATTGAAGCTAGCATTAGTGGAGTTGCGAAAAAGGCAGGAATTGATTCAGAGTCTATCGGGATTAAGCCATACATTGAATGAACAGGATGTACTGAATTTTGACCGTGTCTGTCGAGGATTTGAAAAGGAACATCAATCAAGGTGGTTGGAGCGGATTAGTCAGTGGAATCAGCGACATGTTTTTTTTACATCACCATGGACACTGATCGGTTTTGTTTTAATCGTTACCCATTTACTCTTTAGATTGTGGTGGTGGGGAGTGTTGCAGAGTACCCCTTTTCGAATATGGGAGTTGGACAGAAAGCTGGGTAGATGGGATTTGAGATTTCCACTGCTGTTTAAAGAGAAGCGTTTCGGTGTGCGACACCTGATTGGATTACCTAGTTGGAAATACCATCCAATCGTGTTGGATGAATGGGTGAAGAGGTGCTCAGGTGCTGTACTGAAGTATTACCAAGGGGATGCTCTGATTGTAGGCAGGGGTGATTATACCCCGGCGCCGATCGAATGGAACGAGAACCGAATCCCTCGTCCCGATTCGGACCTGTTCAAACGCCTGATGAATGATTCGACCGGCGTTTTTGTGATTTTCGGGCAACCTGGAGTTGGAAGAAAATCACTGGCTGTTCGTCTGGTATTCGATGGATTGGTAGATGATGCTCATGAACGGTTTTGTAAGGAACGATTCATTCCTGTTGTTATTGAAGAGTCTGTTTTTCATTCGGGACGAATGAAGAAGCGGAAACTGCTGGATATTGTGAAAGAACAATTGAAGGAGATGGTCGGACCGGAGGAACCGATCAGCGAAGATCATGTCATCAGACTATTGAATGGAAGGCGACTTATGCTGCTTCTGTCGGACATTGATACCTGGAATCCGGTGATTCTTAAGCAAGTAAAGGAAGCGGTTGCCAAATTCCCTGAGAATTGCCGGATGGCTGTTACCTGCCGGAGGGTCGATCAGTGGTTGAATATTTCGTCTGAAAAAATTCAGCCACTTCCGATTGAAGGAAACCATATTTCCGATTTTCTGGATGGATATTTACGCTGCAATGATCAGAGGGATCTATTTACAGATTCTGAGTTTTTTGACGCATGCCTTCACCTATCTAGAATCTGTGGAACCGATTCAATTTCACCACAGATTCTAAGAGTATACGGTGACTATCTAAGACTTGTTTTCACGAATAATCATAAACCCGCTTATCCTGGATACTTGACCGAAATCCACCGAGATCTTTTGAAAGCCTTGAATGCCAATCAGGGCAAATCAGCTGAAGATTGGAAGTTTCTTGAACGTATTCTCGAAGGGATTGCCTGGCGTTGTGTGAAAAACGACCTGAAGGCTGGAGCCGTTGCCCGAATTGATATCTATGCCGAGTTTTCCGATGAAGCCAATCTGGCATCCATCGTGGAATACCTTGAAAAGAAACTTAAACTTATTTTTGAAACGAATCACGAACCCAGACAAATTCGATTTTATCTGGATCCTGTTGCTGAATATCTGGCTGCTTCAAACCGGGTTCGTGTTCTTGGATCAAATGGTGAGGGGTGGAAACGGTTTTTGAGAGATCTTCGGCAGAAGGGTTCTGACGCGACCAGAAGCTTCAGTGAAGCATTGAGGGATTGTTGTCTGGTTTCCGGAATTGGAACAGAGGGGGGAGGCATCCCGGAATTTGTTCTGACGGAATTGGAGAAATGCTTGGATCGCAGTCGGCAATCTCTGAAAAAGGATCGGATTTACAAACGGGTCAATTACCTAGTAGGTAAATTGCTTACACCTGAAACGAGCGATTCAGCCGAACTCCTGGAAGAACTCTCAGAATACACTGCCTGGGCAGGTCCAGTCGCCCCATCCTTATTCCGGGTTTTTTCCGATCCCCGGGCCGATCTTGAAGTGAGAAACTCCGCTTTGCTGGCCTTACGTCTCATAGGACGCGATAGCAGCGCCGTAGCATGTTTATTGATTCAATGGGCGGTTCAGTCCGACGAACATTTATTTTTTCGGAGCAAAGTATTATCGATATTAAAGGAATTTCCTTCTGAAGATGAGACGGTGGCGATATCTCTCGTTCAGATACTGAAAAACCGGAATGAATACCGGTTTCTGCGTTCGGCTGCCGCGGAATTGTTGACTGGATTCAAATATTCGGATCGCCGGATCATCATCCAGTTGAATGAACTGTGCAGCCAGGAATCAAATGGTCCATTGAAACAACAATTACGAAAAGTTAGAGACCATCTCCAATCACTATTGCCTGATGCTGAAACTCCTTCCAATAATTAATCCGGGTTTTATTTCTTGATATCAAGCGTCAGCCACGACACAATGCCAGCTCACCCACAGATTGGACCACGTTGATGCGGAAGTGTTTTTGATTCAATTCATCAAAGCCCATTGCTCAAGATTTTGGGGATCCTCATTATTCCGCGGTTCCATCGTTCGATACCTCCTCCTGTTTTCAGTATTCAGCATCGCCCTCACTGGGCTTATATCCTGTGTCTCTTTAAACGAAACCATTGTCACCCCGGCGAAAGTGCCCGGAGCCTCCTTTGTTGGAAACAAATCCTGTAAAACCTGTCATGAGGAGATATTCAACAGTTTCAGGCGTGGGCCGCATGCAAGGGTTGAAATTCCAATAGCTGGAATTCCCCGAAATACCGGTTGTGAATCCTGCCACGGGGCGGGAAGTAAACACGTGGAAGTCGGTGGAGGGTGGGGACGACATATCGTCAATCCTAAGAAAAACCCGGAGGCGTGCCTTGAATGTCATTTGGGAGTTGAAGGTGAGTTCCACATGCCGGAACGTCACCCCGTTCTAGAGGGGATTATGAATTGCGCGCAATGCCATGATCCGCATGGAGGGGATATTTTCAAGCCATCCGGAGGCTTGGCGATGGCGCGTCACAACCAAATGTGCGCCGAATGTCACCGGGAGCAGGCCCGGACTTTTGTCTACGAACATGAAGCATTGAGAGAAGGATGCACCACCTGTCACAAACCTCATGGTTCAATCAATTCCAAGATGCTGATCGAAGCGGATGCAAACTTATGTTTGAAGTGTCATGCTCAAATCGCCGGCGCCAGATTTTCCCCTCCGGGTGAAATTTTTATTGGACAAGCAAACCATACCGGTCGTCTGATGCAGGGCGCCTGTTGGACATCCGGGTGTCACACGGCGGTTCACGGATCCAATGTGAGTCCTCAATTGCGTTATTAAGCTGTCTCATGAACAGAAATCGACAAACCGGCGGAATGAGAATCCATGGGTTGGCGATCTCCTCAGGCATGGTTTTAGGCGGTTGTTTTTTATTGCTTGGAGAAGATGAAATCCAGCTCGATAAACTACCACCGGCCGCTGAAACGACCATTGTTTTCGAGGAGCATATCGAGCCTATCCTGAAGACAAACTGCCTTCGCTGTCACGGACCGGAACGTCCCAAAAGCGATTTTCGATTGGACATCAGGGAGGAAGCACTGACCGGGGGAGATTACGGGCCCGACATTATTTCCGGAGACAGCCTGAACAGCCCGCTGATCCACTTTATTGCTCGACTGGAAGAAGATTATGAAATGCCGCCAGTGGGCAAGGGAGATCCATTGACCAACGAAGAAATCGGTTTGATGCGGGCATGGATAGACCAAGGGGTGGTCTGGAGTGCTACCGAAGGAAGTATCCTTGACTCCGGTCCCCAGTTTAAATTCGAAGGATCTCTGCGGTTCATCAACGTCGATGGCGATCGAGACCGGTTTCGACAAAACCAGTGGATGGAGGATGGTCCGGGATTGAGGATCGATGAATTTTTTTATCGGGAAAAAAAAGGGAAAGACGGTTCCATCCGAATTGAAGGGAGGATGGCGGTTCCGGAGGAAACTTACCGGACTGAAATCATCTACGAGCAGAGAGACCGGTGGCATCTTCGCTTCGGATTCGATCAGTTCAGAAAATTCTACGATGACTCGGGTGGGTTTTATGATTTATTTGCCGTCCCGTCTTATGATCTGAATCGTGACCTTGAATTAGATAACGGTCGAACCTGGATTGAAATCGGGCTGGATCGACCGGATCTGCCCAAGGCAAAAGCGGGCTATGAGTTTCGCTACCGGGACGGCAGGAAATCCACCCTGCAATGGGGATCGGTAACGGGGGCCGGGCCTAATAAAAAAATATATCCTTCCTATAAGGATATCGATGAAACCGTGCATCTGCTGAAGCTCGATGTTGACTATGAAGTCTCCGGTTTCCGAATCGAAGATCATTTCGTGGCCGAGTTTTATGACATCAACACCGAACGCACAAATATTCTGGTTCAACAGGAGGGTAAGGCAAGCCCTGATAAAGGCATCACGGTTTCAGATGACCATGACCATTTGAGAGTGACGAATACCCTCTGGGGAGAAAAACAGATTCGCGACTGGTTCTATGTATCGACTGGATATTCCTACAACTACATGGATGGCGAGGCGTCGTTTAATTCCAATACATTTTTAACCGGGAATGCGGGAACCGTTCCGACCACTGGTTTTGATTTCGATGATCGTTTCTGGACTTCCAATGAGATTATCCTGGAGCAGTACACGCACACCTATAATGCCAATGCCATGGTCGGACCGTGGAAGGGACTTTCATTTTCAGGAGGAGTTCAGAGTGAATGGTTAAGTCAGGATGGTTTCGGTAGTCTCAATTTGGATGAAGGAGATCCTGCTGTCGGTTTGTTCCTTGCTCCGGCACGTATCGATGCCGATCTTAACAAATTTTCCGTGGAGGAATTGTTTGAAGTCAGGTTGACCTCGATCCCTTATACGACCCTTTACGCTGAAACTCGTTTCAGGCAGGAGACCTACGACCAGTTCGAGACTGAAAGTATCGATGGATTTCAGAGTTTTCTGAGAGACACGGACGCGGACACCGATTTGAAATACTATCGAGCCGGATTCAGCACCTCGCCTTGGCGACGCATCAATTGGCAGACTTCACTAAGCCATTCCAAGAAACAAAATAACTACGATCACCTTCGGAAAGAATCCGATGTCGGCTTTCCGCTGGAAGGGTATTCAGCCTTTATTGAAACAAGGGATATCAACGAGGATAAGATAAATACAAAACTGGTGTTTCGCCCGGCTAGTTGGTTGAAAACAGTTCTGCAGTATGAATTAAAATCCACTGAATTCCATACGAGAACCGGTGAGGTCGGTGGAGGAAGGATATCATCCGGAGGGAGGATTTTCTCAGGAAATTATGACGCGAATATATACAGTTTCGGGTTCTACCTGACGCCATGGAAGCGAGTGATTGTGAATGGGTCCTTTTCTCTTCAGGATATTCGGTCCGTAGCATTCGACAACCAAAGTGATATTGTCGCTCCTTATAAGGGAGATGTTTATTCGTTGAGAACCACCGTGTTGTATCGACTTGACGACCAGACAAAATTTTCAGGAACCTACGGGTTTTCGCGGTCCGATTTTGCCCAGGACGAAGCTGAATCCGGGTTGCCCCTGGGAATCCGATATGATTGGCACGTACTCCAGGCCGGCATCCAAAGACAGTTTAATACCAATGTAGAAGCAGGATTGTTCTACGGTATGTATCTATACGATGAACAGTCCAGCGATGGGATTAACAACTACACGGCCCATGGTGTATTTACCACTTTAAGCCTGAACCTGAATTGATCTGATTAAATGCTTGTCTCTCAGTTCAGGTGTCTCCGAAAATGGGGGGCTACATCATCTTCAATAAGGTTTCTGCCATCACCGATGGAGTCTCCGCTACGCCGACTCCGGCTTCCTCCAAAGCTGAAATTTTTGCTTCAGCGGTACCTTTTCCGCCGCTTACAATAGCTCCGGCATGACCCATCCGCCGGCCGGCGGGAGCGGTGGTTCCGGCAATGAATCCGGCAACGGGTTTGTTGCAATGGTCTTTGATCCACGCAGCGGCTTCTTCTTCTGCAGAACCGCCGATTTCACCGATCATGATGATGCCATGAGTTTCGGGATCATCATTAAACATTTTGATGATATCCAGGTGAGAGCTACCGTTGACCGGGTCTCCTCCGATGCCCACACAAGTCGATTGTCCGACACCCTTGGAAGTCAGTTGCCAGACGGCTTCATAGGTCAAGGTGCCACTTCGGGACACCACTCCGATATTCCCCTTCTTGTGAATGTAACCGGGAGCAATGCCTATCCGACAACCTCCATGCGAATCATCGCCTTCTCCGGGCGTTACCAGGCCAGGGCAATTCGGTCCAATCAGGCGTGTCTTTTTTCCCTTCATGGAATTCTTAACCTGAATCATGTCATTGATAGGAATTCCCTCTGTGATGCACACTACCAGATCCAGTTCAGCATCCACGGCTTCCAGAATGGCGTCTGCAGCAAATCCGGGCGGTACGAAAATGACGGACACAGTCGCCTGAGTTTCCTTTACAGCATTTTTCACCGAATCAAAAATGGGGATTTTATCTTCGAATAATTGCCCGCCCTTGCCGGGGGTTACTCCCGCAACGATCTGAGTGCCGTAATCAAGACTTAAGTGTGTGTGTCGTGCTCCGAATCCACCAGTGATACCCTGTACCAGGACTCGAGTTTTTGAATCTATGAGAATCGACATAATTATAATTGAAATACAATACCTGAAAAGGCGAAATTACTGAACAGAACAGGGGGACAGTTTGTTGGAATCATGCAACCGCCTTGACCACTTTCTGTGCCGCTTCAGCCAGCGAATCTGCACCGATTACAGCTAATCCGGAATCCGCAATAATTTTCTTACCAAGGGCGACGTTGGATCCTTCCAGTCTGACTACAAGTGGCAGTTCCAGGTGAGATTCCTCTACGGCTGCCAGGATGCCTTGGGCGATTATATCGCACTGCATGATGCCTCCGAAGATATTCACGAGTATCCCCTGGACGTTTTCGTCTTCCAGGAT
Organism: Verrucomicrobiales bacterium; assembly: GCA_012959985.1. Taxonomy (GTDB): domain Bacteria; phylum Verrucomicrobiota; class Verrucomicrobiia; order Limisphaerales; family DUCD01; genus DUCD01. The sequence goes on from DUCD01000218.1 coordinate 18,902, forward strand.
AATCCTGAATGCAGCGGCAACCTGTTCTTTACCTGCTCCACCACCTACGTCGAGAAAGTTTGCCGGGTTACCTCCATAATGTTTGATAATGTCCATGGTGGCCATGGCCAGTCCGGCTCCATTGACAAGGCAGGCAATGTTGCCGTCCAGTTTGATGTAGCTCAAATCGTATTTGGCCGCTTCGGTCTCCTGGGGCTCTTCCTCGCCAAGATCCCTCATTTTTTGAATTTCAGGATGTCGTGGCAGAGCATTGTCATCAATGCTGATTTTTGCATCCACAGCAGATATTGCCTGCTTTCCGTCCGGCGTCCTAATGATGCAGAGTGGATTGATTTCCACCATTGAGGCATTGTAATTCCAGAAGGTATTATAGACACCGAGAAAGACTCCGGCAGCGGCGTTGATCAGTTTCCCTTCAAATCCCAGTTTAATAGCCATGCCTCTGGCCTGGAAGGGGAGGAGGCCCGTGGAGGGGTCGACTTCCTGTCGTACAATTTTTTCCGGGGTTTGTTCGGCAACTTCTTCAATATCGACACCGCCCTCAGTGCTGGCCATGACAATGGGCAGGGATAATTCCCGATCCAGAAGTACCGCCAAATACAATTCAGTCTCAATCTCGGAGGCTTCACTGATGAGTAATTTTCTTACTTTTCGTCCTTCCGGTCCTGTTTGTTTGGTCACTAGGATCTCATTCAGCATTTTCCCCGAAAAATCGAGAGCCTCTTCGAGGTTGTCGGTGAGTTTCACACCTCCCTGAAAATCGTTTTTAAAAGTGCCTTTACCTCTGCCGCCCGCATGGATCTGGGACTTAATGACAATTTTCTTAACGCCGGAACTGAACAAGCCGGTGACCACTTGTTCGACTTCTTTAATAGATTGACAGACATTTCCGGTTGGCACCGGTACTCCTTGAGCAGCCAAAAGTTCTTTGGCTTGGCATTCGTGGATATTCATGAATGAAATGAAGACTCTGAGACAGAATTACGGTTGTTGTAGAAATCTTTAAGATGTGGAGTTCATCGTTCCGATCTCGGTATGACTTTAAGATCGGTCGGTCCGATATATTTACCACGCGGTCGGATCAGGCGATTGTTTTTCAATTGTTCCAAAACCTGTGCGGTCCATCCGGCAGTACGTGAAATTGCAAATATCGGAGTGAACAGATCGGTGGGAATGCCCAGTTCATAATAAACCGTGGCCGAGTAAAAATCCACATTGGCGTAGAGACCTTTCTCCTTCAACATAATCTCTGCGATCCGATCACTCATGTCCAACCATTTGCTCTCTCCGAGTTTGGCGGCGAGTACTTTACCCATCCGTTTCAAGTGAGGGGCTCTCGGATCAAGAACTTTATAGACTCGGTGACCGATCCCCATGATCTTTTTCTTCTTCTCCAAAGCATCGGCGATATAAGACTCAACCTTATCAAGGGAACCAATTTCCTTCAGCATTTTGATCACGCCTTCGTTGGCTCCTCCATGCAGCGGGCCTTTCAAAGTTCCGATTGCGGAAGTGATTGCCGAATACATGTCGCTCAGGGTTGCGATGGTGACTCGGGAACTGAAGGTCGAAGCATTCATTCCATGATCAGCGTGAAGAACATAACACAGATCGATGGTATCCTCTTTTTCCTTGGCAGGTTTTTCTCCATCGATCATATACAGGAAATTAGCGGCTTCGCCCAAGTCCGGATCCGGCTCAACCAAGTCTTTTCCTTGCCGACTGAGATGGAAATAGGCTGTGATGACTGGGATTTGCGCCAATAAACGACCTGCTTTTAATCGTTGTTCTTCCACGTCCGGATTATCCGGATCCGTATCATAGCAGCCTAAGGCGGAAATCGCGGTCCGGATGGCGTGCATAGGCAGGGTTTTCTCTGGGAGATTGCGAATCAGATCGATGACCCCACCCGGGAGTTCCCTGGATGCCGAAAGATGTTTTTTCAACTCTTCCAATTCAGTGTTATTTGGAAGATGACCCTGATGCAGGAGGTGGACAACTTCCTCATAAGTGGTGTTGACAGCCAGATCATCGATATTATATCCGCAGTAAATCAGTGTGCCTTCATCACCTCTGACATCACTTAGGGTGGTCTCGGCGGCTACTATTCCTTCCAATCCTTTCTTGGCTGCTTCAGATGTGCTCATGAATTCATCTAACTTATTAAGAGTCGTTTTCTTGATGTGTTAATATTTGATAATCAATGTATTGAGATATTTGTGCAATCGTCAAGCAATTCGGGATTCAACGAACAGGAGCTTGATGTTCTTGTCATATTGCCCTGAAAGCCTACTCGAAAGACCTTGAATTCGTCAATGGTGTTGTGCCAATTTCGGCGCTGATGAGTATTACGACGCGGACAGGAGATGACGGCACAACGGCTTTAATGTTCGGGCGGCGAGCGTCCAAATCCAACCCTGTAGTGGAGGCGATCGGCAGCGTTGATGAACTGAATGCGGCTATCGGGCTCGCGAGAGCTTCGTCACGGTCTGCAGAAATTAATGGCAAATTGCAGCTGGTGCAGAAGGATTTGATCATATTGATGGGCGAACTGTCTGTAGATCATCGGGATAGGGAAAGGTATCTGGAAAAGGGATATTCAAGCTTAAGCTTCCGTGCTGTGGAATGTCTTGATCAATGGATTGAGGAAATTGAGTCTCAGGCTCTCCAATTAAAGGGGTGGGTTTTACCTGGAAGCAGGGAGGATACCGCTGCATTGGATTGGGCTCGCGTGGTATGTCGACGCTCGGAAAGGACCGTTCATGGCATCGACAACGAAAAGAACCCAATCAATAAGAACATTCGGATTTACCTGAACCGGTTAGCGGATTTCCTGTGGGTGGCGGCTCGTCAGATTGAAAAGGAATTTGATAGCTCTGATTCTGAAATTCAGCATTCGTAAACCGCCAGGAGGTCATTTCCTAAAGAGGAGATCACGGGTGGTTTCAATTGAATGGCTTCGAGAAGAGATTGAGCTCCCCCTCCTTCCACCGTACTCGGATGTTCGGAATCATTCAGTAGCTTTGGTCGGATCAAAACCACGATTTGAGAGAACCACCCTTTTTTCAGCAGTTTCCACGCTGTGTCACTATCTACAAAACACAGAATCTCTTTAAATTCCGATCGATTCTTGAGGAAAGAAAAGGCGGAGTGAAAGCAGAAGCGTGTTTTACCGAAACTCTTCATTCTGCATTGTTGGGTAAGCCTGTCAGTCCGTAACTGAGAAATGAGATCCTCTGTGGTGAAAATCAGGCACTTTTCATCTTGCCTGCCTACGAATTGTGAGATGGCATCCAAATTATCATTGTCCGCAATGAGGATGAATTGAGGTCCGGTTTTTTGTTGAGTGGACCGTGGTCGCGTTTTTTTGGGAAGCATTTCAGCTGAACCTTCCTGTAGGAGATTCAACATCTTTCCGTCAAGGATCACTGCATCCGGATGTTTTGTGGGAAATAGAGTCCTGATCCTCTGATCCAAATCTGCTGGAGAATTCATGGACTGCAGGCTGTTTATCAATCTGCCATCCGCAGATTGCTCTATTCCTAAAATTATTCTGGAGATTTTGAATGTCATTTACTCAGAAGGCTTAGCGACGAGGATGGGTTTTTCGATTTCTCTCACAATTGAGTCAACTTCTTAAGTCCAATCGATCATCAAAGGACCGGAGGTCCCGTTTCACCAGAATTGGATTGCATATTACGGCATCGGAGACTAGTTTTTTTTCAGGCGGGATTTTGTAGATACCAGTATGGATCAATCTGGCCTGGATCAGAGGACGCCTCGATACTCCATCGGGGCGTATTACATTTAATACGGCAACGAATAGATTGTATGGCGGAAACGGCGAAGAACCCGGTTCAAAGAAAGACCCTTGAAGAGCGTTCTCAAATGGGCGATTTGGAGCGTCTCAGGCATTCCTGTGCTCATGTCCTGGCAGCTGCTGTGCTCAGGATTTGGCCTGATGCTCAGTTGGATATAGGGCCGCCCACTGAAGAAGGTTATTACTACGATTTTGATCTGGCCTCCCATCGGTTTACCCCGGCGGATTTCGAACGTATTGAGGCCGAGATGAAAAAGATCGTTAAAGAGAATCAACGATTTGAAAAAAGGAATCTATCTCGGGAGGAAGCCGGAGAGCTGATTCGAACACAAGGTCAGAAATACAAGATTGAACGATTGGCAGATATTCCTGAAGGGGAAGAGATCTCTTTTTTTCAGAACGGTGAATTCATAGATCTCTGTGCGGGGCCCCATGTCATGAGGACGGGTAATACGAAGGCCTTTAAATTGCTCCGAGTCGCGGCAGCCTATTATAGGGGAAGCGAGAAGAATCAACAACTGCAACGCATATACGGGACAGCTTTCCCCAAAAGGGCGCAATTGGAAGAATGGCTTGAAGCCCAGGAGGAAGCGAAAAGGCGTGACCACCGAAAAATCGGCAAAGATATGCAACTCTTTGCCTTCGACAATGATGTGGGGCCAGGATTGCCTCTTTGGTTGCCGAAGGGGACAGTGCTTATCGAAGAACTCGAAAAGTTGGCAAGGGAAACAGAATTCGAAGCAGGATATCTTCGTGTTCGGACCCCTCATTTGGCAAAAGAGTCTCTGTATCGCACCTCTGGTCACTTACCTTATTACGCCGAAAGTATGTTCCCTCCGATGGAGTTGAAGGATGATGGTGAGGAAACGGCGGAAGACGGGGACAGCGGTAAGGAGCCTGTAAAGTACTACCTCAAGGCAATGAACTGCCCGCACCATCATAAGATTTTTTCCGCAGTGCCTCGAAGCTACCGGGATCTTCCCATGAGGTTGGCTGAATACGGATGTTGTTACCGTTATGAACAATCGGGGGAACTGATGGGATTGATGAGGGTTCGGTCAATGCAGATGAACGATGCTCATATCTATTGCACGACCGAACAGTTTGCCGATGAATTCAAGGCGGTGAATGAGATGTATCTTAAATACTTCAGCATTTTCGGGTTTGGTAAATACCGCATGCGGTTCAGCACACATGATCCTGCGAAGCTTGGGGATAAATACGTCGATGAATCGGAACTTTGGTTGAAGACGGAAGACATGGTCCGGCAGGTGCTAGACGATTCTGGTATAGATTATGTTGAAGTTGCCGATGAAGCTGCCTTTTATGGTCCAAAGATCGATGTGCAGGTAGGGAGCATTTCCGGTCGAGAATTCACGATTGCTACAAACCAGGTGGATTTTGCTGTTCCCAAGAGGTTTGGGTTGGAATACAGGACCTCAGGAAATGTTTGGGAAACGCCTTTGTGCATTCATCGTGCTCCCCTCGGGACACATGAACGCTTCATCGCATTTTTGAACACTTTGCCGGGAATTTTCCGTTATGGCTTGCCCCTGAACAGGTCAGGGTGTTGCCCATCAGTTCTGATGTTGTGGATGAAGGTATTGCCTTGATGCAGGAGCTTCGAGCCAAAGGTGTTCGGGCTGAGGTGGATCGAACGGGCGACAAGATAAAAGGCAAAATCAAGAATGCCGAAACCGCCAAAGTTCATACCATGCTCATACTCGGAAAAAAGGAACTGGAATCGGATAAAGTTGCGGTGAGAATTCATGGCAAGGGAGACCAGGGAGCTCGTCCACGAACCGAGGTTATCGAAGGATTGATGAGTTCCATTGATACTCGAAGTTTGTAATATTTTAATAATTAATAATTAATTGCTTGAAAGATGGGGGGAACTTGGTAGTTTCCCCACTTTTTACGGCGTAATGGAGTCACAAAATGTCTAGAGTTTGTCAGTAT
>DUCD01000219.1:0-12895 GCA_012959985.1 Verrucomicrobiales bacterium
TAGGTGGGAACTGATTCTTGAGCAATTCTAAGAATGGGATATATTTTATCAAAAATAATTGACTGTTTTCGATTTCGTTTTTTTTATATTGAGTTCGTGTTTGAGCTCGGCGTTTTTAATTTGGTTGCGCCGTAACAACCCAGATCGCCATAACCTAGGTCATCTGCATAGATCACAACGACGTTCGGAGCCGTATTTGCTCCTGCTGCAGCCTTCCCCGAGTGCAGAGGAGTAGCAATAATTAAAAGGGCTCCGGCAAACCGCAACAATGCCGTGGGGGTAAGAAGTTGGAGAAGTCTCTGATTCATCTTCAACGGGTCGATACGATCAGTTTTAAAGCCTGTTCGACTTTATCTTTCGGGAGGGAGATCAGTGGAATTAAATGCGTCTTGAAGGCTCGCCATGCGTTCCTGATGCTCGGAAAATCGGCAGGAGAATTCCGTGACAAAATCATTGAAGGCATCAACAAACTCCTGGGTATCGGGAAAGGTATCCGGGGTGGTAGCACGATTTCGTAATCTCCTTCTGCGACCTCTTTGCAGGTCCCATCGATCTTTTTAAGTGCCACTGTCAGGCGGTGTTTGAACAAAAGAAAACTGAACACGACAATGAGAATACAATAAAGCACCACCATTAAAGACATCATGAAAATCACTTTAGGATCAAAGCCCAGAGAGATTCCAGAATTACCCGCGACCAACCAATCCGGCAAATGTAGCCAGAACCAGATGAAACCGATCAGGAATACAAGAGCAATACATCCAAATGTCAGATGCCGTTTTTCGTTACGGTCCTGTAAAGGGTCTGCTTTGGAGATCTGATCAGGGGCGGAAACTGGTTTAAATGAGAGAACCTGTCCTACCAGTTTGGAATCATCGGTAGGCGTTTTCAGCCAGTTTTCAAGTATTCCCCGAGCTTCAGACAACTGCCCCTGGGACAAACGCACTTTGCTCAGCAGGCATTGTATCATCTGATTCATGTGATTGATACTCCAGTGGTAGAAGAGAGAACTACGAAAGCGAATGGGCTCGGAAGATTCCAAGGATAGTTTTTCCCTGTCCCTACCGATTCTGGCTAGAAAAAGGCGGAATTTAAGGTTGAAATGGAGAGAACTAAATGAGAAGAGGATCACACCCAGCAAACCCATTGCTACCAGATTCAGTAACCTGGGCCCCAGGGGAATAATGATTGTGCCACTTTGATTCTGTTGATGCACATACATGCCCGCCAAATTGAAGAGAAGAAAGTTATTGAACAGAAAAAGGCCAAGATTCACCAGAAGCACTAATACCAAGCACCCCCAAAAGAGGTACATTATGGTATCGGAAGGAAAGATGCGCCTGCGATATATTTTTTCCATTTTCATGAGTAACTTACTCATGATCCTGAAAAATGGAACTACAAAAATCGCTGAATTCCGTGAAATACCCGTAAATTCTGCAGGTCTGATCGTCAGGTTTAGGCCTGAAAAATATTTTGCTCCTTTTCTGTGGTTCAGGCAATAATGATGCTCATGCTGAAAAACATGAATAGAAGGTCATTTTGTAAAGCCGCAACTTTGGGAACAGCGGTGAGTTTTCCTCAAATCGGTAATTCGGCTGAGAAGTCGACATCCGCTACCACAGTTTCATCCAGTCAAATAAAGCTTGGATTGTCGACTTACAGCTATTGGCATTTTAAACCAATAAAAGTAGCGATTGAACATGTGATTGATCAAGCGGCTGAACTTCAGGTGTCGGGAGTGGATATCCTGCAACGCCAACTGGAGAATGAAGAATCCGCTTACCTTCAAAAGTTGAAACGACACGCTTTCCTCAATGGAATCGACTTAATTGCTCTTTCCGTTCACCAGGATTTTGTGTCTCCCGATAAGACCTCACGCGATGAAAACGTTCAGAGAACGAAACATTATATGGATCTGGCCCATTCGATGGGCATTCCCTGTATCCGATTGAATTCCGGTCGATGGGGAACAACCCGCTCCTTCGACAAACTCATGGAAAATAAGGGGATTGAGCCACCATTACCCGGTTACACGGAAAATGATGGATTCAAATGGTGCATCGACGCCATCGCAGAATGCCTGATTTACGCGGAAAAAACAGGGGTTGTCCTGGCTCTTGAAAACCACTGGGGGCTGACTAGAACTCCAGAAGGCCTTCTTCGGATCCTGAACGCATTTGACTCTCCCTGGCTTTGCGCCTTAATGGATACCGGAAACTTTCTGGAGGATCCCTATCCCAAACTGGAAATGATTGCCCCTGAAGTTGGGTTTGTACAGGCGAAGACCTACTACGGCGGCGGTGAGTGGTACAGTTTGGATCTTGATTATGAGCGCATTGGGAAAATTCTGAAAAACGTAAATTACCGGGGCTATGTATCCATAGAATTCGAAGGTAAAGAGCCTGCAGAAACCGGAGTTCCTAAAAGTGTGGCCCACCTGAAAAAATCGTTTGGGATCGCTTGAATAGTATATTCGGCCTCAGGGAAGAGACCTACTTGAGGAAAGCACCGTTCACCAAGTTAACCGGTTGGTCTCCTTTGAGAATGTTGGCTAGTTCACGCGCTGCTTTTGTTCGCATTTCTTCCATGCCTTCTTCAGAGTAAAAAGCAGAGTGGGGGGTGATAATCAGGTTATACCGACCGGCCTGATCTTCTCTCCACATTTTAATCAAGGGGATCTTTTCGTTGGGCGGTTCGACCGGAAGAACATCGATTCCCGCACCGGCAATCCTCTGGTTCTTCAATGCCTCTGCCAGCGCATCGATATCCACGATCGCTCCCCGGGCAGTATTCACAAGTATAGCCGTCGATTTCATTTTTGAAAGAGCCTCGGCATCAATGATGTGCCGCGTTTCTTCCGTCAATGGTGTATGAATGGAAACCACATCACTTTCAGCCAGAAGGTCATCGAAATCCATCATTTGCACATTCAGCGCCTTATCCATGCCCGGACGTAGGTAAGGATCATAGGCAATGACATTCATCCGGTGCGCCTGAGCCCGTTTGGCGGTGGCGATTCCGATTCGCCCCAATCCAATGATGCCTATAGTCTCTCCAGCCAAACGGTGAACCGGAAAAACAGAGTGATAGCCCCAGGGAGAAAGGGACTGTTTCAATCCTCTTTCTGCACGGATAAGACCGCGGTTACAAGCAAGCATCATCATGATGGCGTGGTCGGCCACTTCATCAACTCCATAATCCGGAACGTTGCAGACCGGTATGCCACATTCGCCTGCAGCTTGAAGATCGATTTGGTCAAACCCGACCCCACAACGTACAATAGCCTCGCAATGTTCCAAAGATTCAATGACTTGTCTTCCGATCGAGACTTCATGACAAACGATCAGGCCATGCGCCCGTTCCACTCTCCCTCGAAGTTCTTCCTCTGATTTAGCGAGTAGGCACGCCACTTCCGCAATCGATTCCAGTTCTTTTTGCTCCAGAACCGGTGGAGGAGTCATGTAATCCGTAATATAAACCTGTTTCATTCGGGAGTTTATGAAGAGAAAAAGGCAGGGCCGTGAAAACTCACGGCCCTCCGTTTAACGACGAACATTGACTGTGACAAGACAGTGCCTGCTATCTTCAGCCAATGTCCTGAATGTACTGCCTTCTTCGCTGGGAACAAATGAAAGTTATTCACATCTTTTCACAATGAACTTAATCTGTTGTTTTCCAAATAGTTGCATCAGTAATTTTTCGAAAATATCCACAGGGTTCCTCGGATGGGTTTTAGCTGGAATTTCACAAGTTATTCGAAAAAACGATAAAACAGGCCCATTTCCCACGATTTCCGTAATTCAAAGGCATTGGAATTGATTTCCTGGGGGTTTATGGACAGGATCCGTGACACTTATATTGAGTGATTCCTGAGAGAAACAACGGTTTTCACTTAAATATTAAATGGCAATCAAGCATCTATTCAAGAAACCAACACTGACCAGTTTGTCAAAAACCTGTGGTTGAGCTGCAAAATTGAGTCCGGTCGGACTCGAAGCACTTCTATCGGGATTGCCTGTACAGCGTGACCCAAATTTAATCGTTGGATTTGAAACCAGCGATGATGCCGGCGTGTACCGATTGAATAAGGAAACAGCATTGATCACGACGGCTGATTTCATTACACCTCCGGTGGATGATCCCATTCTTTTCGGTCAAATTGCTGCTGCCAATGCCTTAAGTGATGTCTACGCGATGGGCGGCACTCCCATTACCTGTCTCAATCTCGCCGCTTTTCCGTCCAACAAGCTTCCCCCTGAAGTCTTGGCCGGTATTATCGAAGGAGCATTCAGCAAGATTCTGGAGGCAGGAGCCGTCCTTGCCGGTGGACACACCATTGAAGATGATGAGCCTAAATTTGGCTTATCTGTGAATGGAATTGTACACCCGGAAAAAATCTGGGCAAACAGTGGCGTAAAACCAGAGGATGTTCTGATACTGACCAAGCCGATTGGGAGTGGAGTTCTCTTTAATGCAAACCTGAAAAAACGAGTCACGGAACAGGCCCTGAGTGCCTGCTTGGAAATTATCACCCAATTGAACAAGAAGGCAGCAGAGATACTGCAATCCTTTGATATCCATGCTGCGACGGATGTAACAGGTTTCGGATTGGCTGGGCATGCTTTGGAAATGGCACGCGGCTCCGGGGTTCAACTCGAAATTGATTTCAAATTGGTTCCGATTTTCGAAGAATCGATGAAAATGTATAATCAAGGTATCAGCACCGGAATGAACGCAGCCAACCGGAAATCTTCAGAGCCCGACATGATTTTCCCTTCAGATCTGACTCAATCCGGCCAGGAACTTTGTTTTGACCCACAGACAAGTGGGGGGCTACTTGTGGCACTGAGCGTAGATCAGGCGGAGCAGGCCGTTTCCCGACTTCGGGACACGGGGATTTCTCATGCAACAGTTATAGGCAGAGCCGTAACGGGGAACGACTCTCTCTTAAAGATCACCTGATTCACAAAGAACCAGGCGTACCGCCCGATTGTTCCGACAGTTTCCAGGAATCGGCAAGTGCCGCATCCGCATCCGGTGAAATCAATTGAAGGGTGAATCCCTGCCCGTCTGCTCCCAAAGGCCATGGAGCTTCATCGTCATATTCAATCAATTGTATCGGATTCCCCAAGGAGTCATAAAGTCGAATGGAATCGCCACCATTGCTGAGACCATACAGAAAGCTTCCGTCGATAACGTTGGTCACTGCCGGATGAATCCGTTGGAAAGCACTCAGGTTTCGACTCAGCACCAGGGAATCGCCGGGCTCGAGGGCTTGATCCGGTAACAGGAACTCTCGATCATCATTGCTGTCTCGAAAGATCCAGTTTTTTAAGGCAACAGCCGTTTCGGAAAAATTGGTCAGTTCCACCCAATCACCGGTATTCTGATCCACAGCTGGGTGGTATTGTATTTCGGTGATTCGAATCCCGGATTCCATTAAGAAACCAGATTCGATGGTTTCAAACACGGCAGTGACATCTGTGTTAATCTCGGCGGGAAGCGTTAGAATCTTATCCCGATCGGTTGAGTCACCCGCGTCTCCGGTCCATTCCAGAAAGCGAAATCCAGGTCGTGGAACAGCCGCTAAATTCACCGGGAAATCGGCAAAATACGAACCGCTCCAAGGTAATTCACTGATTCGCAATGTATTAGCCAGGATGTTTCCGGATTGAGCAGGTTCCGTTTTAAACAAAACATCCGTGACCCCCTTCTTCAACTTGAAATGGCGAATGGCATGCGTGCGAAGTTGTTCGGGGCGTGCATCGGCAAACTCAGTCAGAGTTTCGAGATTCTTCTCCCATGTTTGAATCACAAAGGGTTCAAATTCGGATTGATGAGGAGCCCCAAATCCCTGAGGATTGATCACTTCCCAACTCCACCTCTGGAGATGATCGGCCATCTCCGGGCGAATGACTTCTGCCATTGTATGAATCGTTTCTCTTACTTTATCCGGTCGGAAATTCCGGTTCAAAAGATCGGCGCAACGAGTCAGGAATTTCTGGAGGAAAATCGGACTTAGCAACATTCTGCGAAGCAATAGAGTCCTTCCCCCGGAATTCGGCCATCCCGTTCCACTTCCGGACCTATTGGTATAAAAATCAAACATATTTTCGTAGTCAGAATAATCTCGTGCCATCGCCGGAATATAGACATCGGGTTTCCATAAATTAAACCCGTAATCCTGATCATAAACCAACCATCGGAATTTCCCCGAACGGGTACGCGGTCGCCAGCTCTTGGTGTTGCCGATATCGAAATTCTGAAAATAGATAACCGACAAACAGTAATCGATGAAATTATCGACATCGAGTATGTTGTTCACAACAAAGGAGTATTGTTGCGCATCAGCGAGGTTCCGGGATCTCAAGGTATTAACCATGGTCTGGTAGCCTCCCCCACTACCCGCGCGAACACTGCCGTAGCCTTCAATGAGATCCACATGGCCTTTCTCCAATCCATAGTGAGAAAGCAGATAGGCTTCATTGAGTTTTTCGCGGATATTGTAGATTCCCCAATAAGCGCCGTTGATGTAAACCACAGTGGGTCGATAAGCCTGGGTATCCAGACCGGTATCACGAATGAGTTCCTGCATCATGGCATCACGCATCAGCGTGAAATTTCCATTCACAAAATAACTTCCGTAGCTGCGAGAGTTGTCGAAATTCTGTATGGGCGGGCGAGCTGGAGTCTGATGGGTGCTCTGATTGTCGTTGCCCGAATTTCTAAGAACAATCGCTTCGAATTCGTCTAAATCCAGATTTTTAAAGATCCGATGTTTGATCTTACCCTGTCCGTATTTGCTTCTGGCAAACAGGGCAAGTGATTTCTGAGGGTAGCCACGTGAACCCCATCCGCCGAATATTTTCATACCGGCATCCATGCGGAATCCCCGCTTTCCATCCGGTTCATAGAACTCCATGAAGATGCCCACCTCCCGATCTTGCCATGCGTTGGATCCCGAAAAAGGAAAGTTCTGGAGCACCCTTCCCTGTCGATCAACAACACGACTGCTCATTCCATAAAGGAAACCATTCTTGAACTCGAAATGCTTCGGGTCCGTTGCCAGGGAAAGGATGGGCAATTCATGTTCCACACCAAAAAAGAAGGTTTCGGAAATGATTTCACTCGGCGCAGTTCCCGATTTTAAAGTGACGGCACGGACAACGGTAGTACGATCAAACGCTATGGGTTCAACATATCTCGTGGAACTTGCATCGGGTGGAGACCCATCGAGACTATAGTAAATAAATGATTCAGGATCTTTGTTTGTAATCTCGAGCTGGATAGAAGCACCCTCATCAAAAAATCCGCCACTCAATGAAAATTCCGGACTCCGATTCACGGCCCCCAACGTGGCTTCAAAGTTTTCTTTTCCCGGAGTAGTCTGGTTTTGGCTGTAAAGGTGAATGGTCTGCCCACCATCGGGCAATCTTCCAATGGATTGATCCTCACCCATGGCCGGAACTCGTAACCGGTCAAGAATCGTTCCGAATGCATCCGAGAGCACCAACGTTTCTCCACCGTTCGCCAATTGAAAACGGGCATGAATCCCATCAGCTATCAAGGATTCGTCAGAACCTGATGCATAAACCAGCAGAAAAGATCTCGGCTGAATCGATATGTCAGGAAAAACCCACTTGGCCAAGTTTTCCGGATTATCAGAAAGGCCATACCCTGTTAGATTGATCAAAAAATCATGGGGGTTGTAGATTTCAATCCAATCATGAAAGAGTCCGTTTACGGGATTCCCCGTTCCAACATTCCGAGACATGACTTCATTGATGAGTAAAACCACTCCAGGACCACTTAAGACAACGATCCGGTAGTAAGCGTCTTCTTTAGTCGGTGCCAAAGTGACCACAGAATAAAGCCCTGCCTCAATTTCCGATATTATCGTATCATCGGGCGTTTTCCACCGAAAGCCGGGACTGAGATTCTTGCTCGTTTGCAAGCTGAAGATTTCGGGGTTTCCCGGTGCGGATGTAAACAGGAAAGTCAGCCGACCATTCTCCTGGATTCTCAATGATTCCCCCTGAATCTCCGGCCCCGTCTGAGCGCCACATTCTCCGGAGCCCAAGATCCAAAGGATCGCTATCCCAATACATAGTCTCAAACTGTTCTGAATTCCCTTGTCCATATAAAACTTTTTTCGCAACACTGCTCACATAAGGTTGACGAGTCAAGATTTCAAGAATGCTACCCCGGATAACGGGTACGATTAAAAGTGAGGGGGATGATTTCCTGTAGCGTCGGCTGTCCTCAGCCGAAAATACCGCTGGTTCAACTAGAAATGCGCTGAGGACAGCGCACGCTACAGTTCAAGGCGTTAACCTGTCCTCTCCCCGCACTGGTACACTCACACAGATAATAGTTACGCTGCCCCTTCAAGGTAATTCGGGTCCGAGGACAACCCGGAATCCTATGTCATTGACTTGGTTCAATTGTCCGTAATTGTTTCGATTAGCGGACCGGCTGAAGTTGGGTCCGTAAAGCCAGGACCCTCCCCTAACGATTCTAAGAAAGCTTTCGGAGGTTCCGTAGGGATCCGTCACGCTTCCACCAGACAATGCGCCCTGCCAGCGATCCAGACACCATTCGGAAACATTTCCGTGCATATCATATAATCCCAGAGGATTCGGCTTCAACCCTCCGATGGCATGAGTTGATGAATTCGAATTTTGAGTGAACCAGGAATACTCATCGAGATAAAGATGATCGGGATCGGGGCCATAGCTGAAGCGGGATTGGGTGTTTCCGCGGCAGGCATACTCCCATTCCGCTTCTGTCGGCAGTCGAAACAGATATCCTTCCGGCAAACATTGATTTTCTTTGGCGATGTCAGTCAATCGATTGCAGAATGTCATGGCTTCGTTCCAGTTAACCCGCTCCACGGGACGATTCTCATCTCCCTTGAATCGGCTTGGGTTATCCGACAGGATTGATTTGTAGGCCTTTTGAGTCACTTCATGTTGGCCCATCCAGAACCCTCTGGTAAGGGTTACTTTTGTCTGAGGCCCTTCATCAAAATCGCGCCCTTTCTCGTCATCCGGACTTCCCATGGCGAACTGACCTGGGGGAATCCAGATCAAACCAAAGAAGTTCTTTCCTATCACCGGTTTTTGAGAAAGATTGTAAAACCCTGATTCGTCGAGAGTTTCCAGTTGGTTCCAAAATTCTGCCAACTCATTTTTGCCAAAATAAATTGCCGCAAATTGCTCCTGAAAAACACTGAGTTGCTGCCCAGGCTCTGTCCCAACTATCATCACTTTGTTCTCCAGTCTTCCTTCCCTACGCTCCTTGATGGTATTTATGTTGAACAAGCCGAATGTCGCTGAGTCCACCAAAGTTAACGATCGCATTTCACTGGATTCAAAAACCACTTTACCATGATTCACTAGAAACGAAATTGATCCACCTGGCAGATCCCCATGAAAATAATCACCGTTGTTCAATACAATAAACGGCAATTCCGGCACTTTTGGTATTTCCTGTTTGGAGGCATTGAATGAGATCTGCGACACATCACCCCGATGAACCTTTTCCACCGTCCCATCACTCGCCCGGAGCAGAAAGAAAGCCTCCTTAAGAAAGCCGGAAAACCGTTGGTGATTCCAAGTCCAGATTACCGAAATAAAATCATTTGTTCCTCCCAATCGAATCTTCTGAATTTGTTCATAGTCGATTTTCAGAGAAGCATAGGCCGTCTGTAGTGAAACCGATTCCCCGGTAAGAATCCCCGTAATGGTTTCTCCATTTCCAAGGTGGAGGGTTGAGTGAATTTCAAAACCGGCTTTCTCTTCAATAAGGGTAAATGGGTTTGTCAATTCCTCCGATTCAGAAGAGGACAAGCCCCCCATCAGAGTGGACAAAAGAATACCGATGCCCCACCGAACTGAATGACATAATGTTGTTTTCTGAATTTTTTTCATGGGGCCCCCATCCTGATGCTATTTTTCCGGATCACGACTGACGAACACTACCACTGTAAAGATCGTGGGTATGACGATAAAGAGAGCGAGCCAGGCAAGCGTAGTAAACTCTTCGGCAGGAATGGCTACCCCTCCAAGCACTTTGTCCATGGTCCGAACCATTTCAAGATAGGATAATTCAGGTAAACCCGAAAAATCGAAAATCAAGTTGGAGATATGCCATAACCCCGTCACTCCCAGTATAGCGATCAGTTGACTGCGAAAAATCACTACAGCAAACAAGGTCAATGAAACCAGCATAAGTGCGCATCCCATCACTTTCCCTAAGCCAATCAGCATCCACCCGGTCGTCACAGAGGCAGTGCGCGATTCCAGATCATCTTTCCCCCTGCCTGTCAGGGTGTCCATAATCTCGGCTGCCATGTTCTTTTCCCCCTCTTTGGGAGGCAACGCTAAGCGCACATCTGCATCTAAACCAAGTAGCCCTTTCGTTGAATCCCCCTTGAATCGGACAATCACAAAATTGCTGTTCTTTCCCCACCGGTCTTTCTTGGTCGTCGCACCGATGCGTTCGATATTCCCAGTGAATTCCGTTCCCTGAATATTTATGTAAGCATCATAGCCTTCCTTCAATCTTTTGAACTCCTTGAAATTGTAAATGGGGACATCCAGCTGATACTCATCCAGAGAGGCAATGGTGAACAAGTGGGCCCCCAAGGCCAGGGGTTGCCCGGCTTCGACCAGAACTTCGGTAAGGTAACCGGATATCGGAGAAGTGATTGTGGCGTGTCCCAGGCGTTTTCTCGCCTCGCGGACACGCGCCAAAGCACTTTCAACAGCCCGCTCCGTCTCAATGATGAGATTCTTGGAGATCAAGGTTTGGTTCTCCGCATCCTTGAGTTCCATTTTCCTATTCCTCATATCGGATTCACGATTGGCCTGTTCAAATCGGCTTAACAAATCCTTGGCAACCAGAGAACGTTCTGCCTTTTCCAGCGCATCCGCAGCACGAGAAATCGCCCTTTGAGAGGTTTCATATTGCCGTTTGGAATTATTGACACGATTGCGGGCATCCTCCTCGTTGCGGCGTTCCATTTCCAGATGGTCGAACAATTCCCGATCATCCAGTTGAGCCAGCAAATCCCCTGCCTTGACGGCTGTCCCTTCTTCAACTTTCGATTCAAGGATTCTTCCATTCGTTGCCGTGAAAACCTTTTTAGGTTCCCAGGCCTCGACAATGGTATTGCGCGCCTTGGAGGCAACCTGCCCGACCTCAGTCCTCACCAATTCATCCTGACGAATTGACCAGAAACTCGCGGGAAGGAGGACTGATCCGATCATTAAAAAGACGCCGAAACCCCGCGATAATAATTTTCCTACGATATATTCTCCCCGGGTAACGCCTCGACTCAAAATGGCATCGTTCAGACAATCATATTCCCGGGCCAATGCCCCACCCGATATAAAAATGACGCCGTGCATCCAAACCAGAAGATAAGTGACATAGACCACTTCCAACATCTGCGCTGCAACGATTTCGTCGGACTGCATTCCCTTTAACGCCAAGACCGTGAGCAGGCAACTCACCAGCAGGAAACCACGGCATAACCAGGAACCCAGCATGGCGCGTAAATCGGTGAGAGTGAGAACCCAAAGCGACTCGAGAAAACTCGGAATACGACGCCCCGTATTGGATTTTTCATGTTCGGCCGATGTCTCCGAAACGGATGAATTATTTTGCTCCTGACTGTCCATTGGATTCCAGAAAAGCTTAGGACTTACTGAAGCGTACAAACCCTCGAAATTCGTCTTCAGAAATGAGTTTCAAATAGGAATCTTCGAGTCGCCTGCCAGTGGAGTTGATGCTTTGAATAGCCACATCACATTCTTTTGTCAGCTTCACCAGTTGATCGATGACGACTCCGATCTTTTCTTCCCTGTGCAGTTCCAAACGAAACCTGCCCTTTTGTTGCCGTGATTGAAGTTCCTGGACATCGAATTGGCTTTTGATGCGAGAACGAAAAATATCCAGATCACCGGATACGTGAATCTCAAGCATGGTTTCGGGCAACAGGTTTTCCAGTTCGGTTCTATGTCCATCAAAAAGCAACTGACCCTGATTAATGACCAGGAGACGATCGCAAACTCGATCGATGTCTCCGAGAATGTGAGAGCTCAATAGGATCGTTTTCTCGCCTCCAATTTTCTCAAGGAGATCCAATGTCTGTTTTCGGCTGATTGGATCCAAACCTGCAGTGGGCTCGTCCCAGACCAGAATCTCAGGATCATTCATCAGGGAAGCGGCAATTCCCAAGCGGGTTTTCATCCCGGTGGAATACTGGCTTGTCTTCCGTCCGGCTTCGTCCTTCAAACCCACCGCCCGTAGCAGGTTTCCGATTCTACCATTGAGGTCGCGACGTCCAAGTCCGAAACACCGCCCCACAAATGTCAGGTAGGCGATGGCCGTAAGATCATTGGGAAACACCGGATTATCCGATAGGTAACCGATTCGTTGTCGCGCCTCCTTGGCGGCTGGATGCATCGATTGTCCAAGAACCTCGATGGCACCGGCGCTGGGACGAATCAATCCCAATATCAACCGAATTGCCGTAGATTTTCCTGAGCCGTTTGCTCCTAAAAGACCCACTGTAGATCCCTCAGGTATGCGGAAAGACATATCGGACAGGGCCACTTGCCGGTCGTGGTAGATTTTGCTTACCTGATCGAATATTATCGGGTTTCCCACACAGCCAACCTTACTCTATAAATTATTGATGATCAAATTAATCAAATAAAGCGTTTCCATAAAGCCACCACTAATTGGGTTCAGAATAACCTTTTAGTGGTCAAATCGGGCATTGACCCGATTCGTAATAATAATAGTATACTGATCGGCATCAAGTTTTCGGAAAATCCCAGGGGCTGAAATTGTCGGACTTGATGGGCTGGAATATAAGTCC
>DUCD01000219.1:13019-24513 GCA_012959985.1 Verrucomicrobiales bacterium
TTGTGAAGAATTCCGAGGTTTAAATCCGAAAACTTGATGCGTAAGAGTATAATTCGACGGATAGAAAGCAGCTTGGTAAAGTCGTGGCACAGGTTGGTATGACAAAATAGGTATGTGGATTGCTCTCCTTTGAATAAAGGGCTAGAGTTTCCCGTCTTACGAACTTGATTTGACAAACTTATTCAGACACATGATTCGATTTAATTGTTTTGCCATTTTGATCTTATGTTCACTTTCCAACCTTCAGGAATCTCGAGCGGACTGGCCTCAATTTCGTGGAGCTAACCGTGATGGTATTTCCACAGAAACAGGTCTGGTGAAATCCTGGCCTGCAGGTGGGCCACCTTTGGTTTGGAAAGCGACGGGTCTGGGGGGCAGTTATATCACCCCATCAGTTGTGAATGGGGTCATCTATGGAGGAGGATATCGAGGCGGCAATGAAGTGGTCTGGGCATTGGATGCTTCGACTGGAAAGGAGATCTGGAGCACGTCCATTGCCCCGGCAAATCATGACTTCAACTTTGATGAGGGTCCTCGTTCCACTCCGACGATCGATGGAGAATTGATGTTCACCCTGTCCGGTGCAGGCGAATTGAATTGCCTTAACAACAAATCCGGAAAAGTCATTTGGACCCGGAATCTGAAAAAGGATTTCGGAGGAAAAATGATGTCCGGATGGGGTTATTCCGAATCGCCTTTGGTGGATGGAAGTAAATTGTTATGCATGCCCGGAGGATCTAAGGGAACTGTTTTAGCGCTGAACAAGAAAACCGGAAAAGCGATATGGCAAAGCAGCCATCTCACCGATGAGGCGGCTTACACCTGCTTGGTAAAGGCAGAAATTCAAAATGTCCCACAGTATATCGCCTTCACCGGGCGTAGTTTATCCGGTATTTCTTCCGGCACCGGGGAAGTACTCTGGTCTGCGGCACGTAAGGGTCGGACAGCCGTCGTTCCGACACCCATTGTGGATGGCAACCGGATCTGGGTCACTTCCGGATACAATGCAGGATGTAACCTGTTTGAAGTCTCCAAACTCGGCGGGAAATTTTCAGCGAAAGAAATCTATGCCGACAAGGGCATCAAAAACCATCACGGTGGAGCCATCAAGGTGGGCGAACATATCTACGCTTCCAGCGGCGTCTACATCGTCTGTATGGAAATGAAAACCGGCAAGGTTGCCTGGAAAGAAAGAAGCGTCGGGAAAGGCGCACTCGGGTATGCCGACGGCCATCTCTATCTTCGCAGCGAAAAGGGCCCTATCGCCCTGATCGAGGCAAATCCGGAAAAATACGTAGAAAAGGGACGCTTCGATCAACCCGATCGAAGTAAGGAAAAAAGTTGGCCTCACCCCGTCATATCAGACGGACGTCTCTACCTTCTCGATATGGACATCCTGCTTAGCTACAATGTGAAACAGTAAATCACAATTGCTTGAGCTCAAGCTCTTCTGATGCTCTGAAAGCTACGGATTTTTCAAGTTTGCAGCCGTTGAACTCTACGCAATCTTTACAGGTATAGAGCCTGATGCAATTGGGATCGTTGGCCAGTCGCCTTCGTTTCATTTCCTGACCGGCAACCAGTATACTGAATCCACCCAGAGTTAAGTAGCGGAGACTGGTTGAAAAAAACTGTCGCCGGCTGTTGGATTGGTTGTCAGATTGGTTCATATAGATCTCCTTCTTTACCTCAAACAGTTGTTTTCACTTTAAAAAGTCTAACGGTTTGCTTGAACGGGTCGAGTGCGAAAACCACACCTTCCCGGTTGACGGCAATGTCGAATCCACCTTTGGCCTTCGCATCGGTCAAGCTCTTCCGGGATTTGGTTTTATTCTCCACCAAGTGATCAGGACCGGCAACGGCACCTTTGAACTTGCCCTCTGAATCATAAACGTTAATACGGGCTAATCCTTTTTCGCTGGTGACGAAATTCCCCTCATGAGTTCGGGTGAAATAGACCGGATTGCAGCATCCGCAGAATCGATCGATTCTCATACCGGGGCCACCCCATGAGGACTGAAAAACACCATCCAGAGAATATACTTCCATGCGAAGCCTTCCCGTATTGGCAATATTCAGCTGATTGTCGGCCGTAACTTCCAAGTCAAAATAAGGACTTGGGATAGCAAATCCCTGATTGCTGCGCTGTTTATCCTTTTTTCCAAACCTGTCGAGCACGTTTCCCTCCCGGTTACAGACCACCACCTCACGATTGCCCGCATCGGCCAGATATACTTTATCTTCATGAACCGCGATTCCTGTCAGGAAGGATTGTCCTTCCATTCGTGGTGATTTCACCTTCAGGTTGCCAGAAAAGTCGTGGATTTCGAAATGATTCCCCAAACCAATGAAAAGCTCGTTATCTTTGGAAACATGCAGACAATGCGGTGGACGTTCCAATTGAATTTCATGGACCATTTCACCATTTTCCTTGAAAACCTTCACTGATCGATCACCGGCGACCAAAATCTGATTATTACTGCTGTTCAGTTCAATTCTATCAACACGCGTGAATCCGGTTTCGAAGGATCCCGAAGCTTTATACATGATATGCTTGGGATCGGTTTTCTCAAATTCGCTGACATCATAGACGAATCGGCTGCTTTTGGAAGTCGGTTTGGTCTTTCTAATAACGCTCGGACCTTGAAATTTCCGTGAAAACCAACCAATAGCCGCTCCAGCGCTCACCAAAGCACTCCCGATAAAACCGCGGCGACCGAATCTTATTAGCTTTTTCATAGGTGTGTCTTGTGTCTAATAACTAGGCATTGTATCATCTAATTGGGTTGAATCTACTTCAATTGAATTAATTATACCACGTAAGCGTATAAATATTTAGTTGACCATTCTTGGTGAAAAATCAAGAATTATTGTTCTGCAGGATGCGGTTTATCGATATAGGACAGAAATAAACAGATGAACAACAAGCAACTCAGCATTGTTCTGGTAGGAATCATCGGATCTATAGCCGTTGGATTTCTGACTTTATTGTTCCAAATCCCGCTTAAAGTGACCATCAAGAAGCGTATCACGGATTACGAGGCCGAAATTGAGGCGGGCAATATCGTCATTGATGATGGTTCCAAGAAGAAAACTTCGGTGGAATCGGTAACTATTGAAGGAAATTTTGAAAAATTTGATGGCCAACCGGGAGAAACAACCTCGGAGTGGCCTCGGTTTCGAGGTGCTGATTTCAGTAATATTGCCAAAGAAGATGTCGCCCTGGCTGAATCCTGGCAAAGCGGAGGACCTCCCGTTCTTTGGGGACCGGTAAAACTCGGCGAAGGACATTCGGGACCGGCTATTTGGAAGGGTCGGGTTTTCATCATGGATTACGACGAAGAAAAGCAGGGGGATGCCTTGCGGTGTTTTTCAATGTCTGATGGAAAGGAAATATGGCGACGCTGGTATAAGAATCCGATCAAGCGCAATCACGGTGTCTCCAGAACCATTCCTGCCATTACCGAAAAATACACCGTCAGCATGGGGCCCCAGTGTCATGTAATGTGTGTCGATACCGAAACGGGTGAATTTCTATGGGGTATCGATTCGATTGAAGAATATGGCTCAGTAACACCCTTGTGGTACACCGGACAGTGCCCTCTGATCGAAGACAACATTGCCGTGCTCGCACCCTGTGGTTCCTCACTTATGATCGGGGTGGATTGTGCAACGGGCGACGTCATGTGGCAGACGCCCAATGTGGATAAATGGAAAATGTCTCATTCTTCGATTATTCCCATGACGCTTCAGGGAAAGAAAATGTATGTTTACTGCTCGATGAATGGCGTCTTTGCCGTCTCTGCTGAACTTGAGGACCGCGGAAAACTTCTTTGGAAATCCCACCTATGGGCTCATTCAGTTACCTCTCCTTCTCCCATCCAAATCGATGAGGAACGTCTGTTCCTTACCGTGGGATATGGAGGCGGAAGCATGATGATGAAAGTGACTCGACAAGGAGAAGAATTTGTACCGGAAGTCCTTTTTGAACTGACCAAAAAAGTCTTTTCATGCGAACAGCAGACACCTCTGTTTTATCAAGACCATTTGTTCGCGGTTTTGCCGAAGGATGCCGCCGCTCTCCGGGGTCAGTTTGCCTGTATGGATACGGACGGTGAACTGGTATGGACCAGTGGGAAGACGGAACGGTTCGGATTGGGACCTTTTCTCATGGCTGATGACAAAATATTCATCCTCAATGACAATGGTGAACTGACCCTGATCAAGGCCTCGCTGGATGGATATCAGCGATTGGCACAGGCGCAGGTTCTCGAAGGGCATGATGCCTGGGCTCCCATGGCGCTTGTGGATGGAAAACTTTTATTAAGGGATTCCAAGCAGCTCATTTGCCTGGATGTGAGTCGACTCTAAACAATCAAGCGGAAAAACATATGGCTGATCTCAAAGGACCTGACAAATCGAATCGGTTTGAGTTTATCAAACAAGGGGTAAGTCGTGTAATAGCCCTGGGCCTGGGAATGCTGGGTGGGTTTACAGCCTTCGCTTCTCGAAGGAGTAACACCGTCTGGCAAATCGACCCCTCCAAATGTGTGCAATGCGAACACTGTTCGACGGATTGTGTTGTCTCTCCATCGGCCGTCAAATGTGTCCAGTCCTATCCTGTGTGCGGCTACTGCCAACTTTGTTTCGGCTACTTCCAACCCAATGCTCCTGAGCTGACTGCCGCCGCCGAAAACCAGCTTTGTCCGACCGACGCCATTGAACGCATATTTGTGGACGATCCCTACTGGGAATACAACATCGAGGAAGACAAGTGCATCGGTTGCGCCAAGTGTGTGCAGGCATGC
This sequence comes from Verrucomicrobiales bacterium, assembly GCA_012959985.1. Taxonomy (GTDB): domain Bacteria; phylum Verrucomicrobiota; class Verrucomicrobiia; order Limisphaerales; family DUCD01; genus DUCD01. The sequence goes on from DUCD01000219.1 coordinate 17,828, forward strand.
GAAATGTTCGGAAACGCTTCGTTCTATTTACAGGTGCGACATGATGTCTGTGTCAACTGCAACAATTGCTCGATTGCCATGCAGTGTCCGTCGGATGCGTGGGAACGAGTTCCGGCCGATGATCCGTATATTCTGAAACATATTCCACGCCAAACGGCTGGATTGCGAATTGCCCCCCCGCAATTCCATGTTTGAACTTTCATCGGACAAAGTCATGAGTAAACGATTCGCCCTGATCAGCCTGGTTATTCTGACATACTTCATGTCGAATTTTGCCACGACGTCCTTAGCGGAGGACGTCATGCGGTTTCCTGCACCTGAGTTTTCCACCGCATACGACTTTCCCGATACCACTATCCCAGCTCCCACTACGCAGACAGCGCAGTGGATCGATGTGTTTCTGCTTACGCTTGCCTTGAGTGTGGCATCCTGGCTGGCTGTTAAAAAACGATCTAGACGGGGTATTTTCTGGCTGAGTATTATCTGCCTCATTTATTTCGGGTTTATAAAACAAGGCTGCGTTTGCCCGATCGGTTCCATTCAGAATGTGGCTCTGGGAATTTTTGACAGCAACTATGCGATTCCGATGACCGTCCTGCTGTTTTTTATAATTCCATTGGCCTTTGCCCTATTCCTCGGCCGGGTATTTTGCTCTTCGGTTTGCGCCTTGGGAGCGATTCAGGATCTGGTCATTCTAAAGCCGATCAATCTGCCCAAAAAATTGACGATGGCCTTGAGCATGATCCCTTATATCTACCTGGGATCAGCCATCCTTTTTGCCGCCACCAACACCGGATTTATTATTTGCCGCTATGATCCATTCATTGGATTTTTCCGGTTGAATGGAAATGCTCCCTATCTGTACCTGGGCGCTGGCTTTCTTCTTTCCGGAGTATTCATCGCCCGCCCTTATTGCCGCTTTTTCTGCCCCTATGGTGTTTTGCTGGGATGGATGTCCCAATTCTCAAGATGGCACTTGGCGATCACTCCAACCGAGTGTGTCGATTGCCGATTGTGCGAGGCTTCCTGCCCATTTGATTATATCGATAAGCCCAATACGGGGTTGGATCGGGAAAACAGGGAAACCGGTGTGCATCGTTTGGGTTACCTGTTCGCCATGATCCCGGTTCTGGTAATTTTGGGAGGATGGATCGGTCACCGTATGTCGGTTCCCATGTCCAGTTACAACAATACCGTATTTCTTGCCGAACAGGTGATCGCCGAACAAATGGATTCCGCCCTGGAACCAACCCTCCAAACGGAAACTTATCGGTCCATGGGTATGTCCGAAGACGAATTGCTGACCAAAGCTGCCTTGGTTCGTAGCCGTATGAATATGGGAGGATGGCTGCTCGGTGGTTTTCTGGGACTTATCTTTGGAGTCAAACTGATCAAAATTTCAACGGTTCGAAGTCGAAAGGACTATGAAGTACATCGATCGACCTGTTTCAGCTGTGCCCGCTGTTGTTCCTATTGTCCAAGTGACGAAATGTGGAAATCCAACTTTGTACCGGGATCCGAAGCCTATTCTCAAGCCATGTCCCTGCTTGAACCCGGCAAATTCTCGGAATCGAATACCGCGAAGGAAACCGTAGAGAGTAAAGTGTAATGCGTATTGTCGAATATGAAAAAGACACTGCGTCTTTAAACTACCAAGTCATCAAGGGCATCGGTATCGTGGCCTGTGTACTCTCAATTGTGGTCGTCATCCTGATGATTGCCAACACGGTGAACTTGACTAATACAGATCCCATTCACTCTCCGACACTCCTTAAACTGCTCGATGATCTGAAGGGTGACCCTCAAAACAAAGAATTGCGAAAGGAAATTCAGGATCTCGATTTGATTGCCCGGCAAGCTTTCTTTACCAGTCAGCGTTTTAATCAGGTGGCCATTTGGTTGGTGCTGGGAGCTCTGGTGGTTATGATCGCCGCATTCAAATCAATCGAAACCTTCAAGTGGCGATTTCCCTATCCGGATGGACGTGATCCAAAAGATGACATTATTGCCAATGCGAAGTGGGCTCGTAAATCGATAACCTATGCCGGTTTGGTCTTGCTTGGTTTTGCCTTGATTCTAGCTCTTCCCTGGAAAAGCCCCTTGGACGTTTCCAAGGAGGAAAGCCTAAAAGTCACGGCCAATGACAATGGATCGGCCATAGCGAGCAGTGATCTTGCAGCCAGCCCAAAAGGCAAGGTGGAAACGGTCCAGAAAAAGCCGGTTTATCCAACCTTGGAGGAAAAGTTGACAAACTGGCCTAATTTTCTCGGCGCCGCCTATGGCGTCCTCCCCACTACAGAAGTTCCCATCCATTGGGATGGAGAAACGGGGGAAGGAATCGTCTGGAAAACCGCCCTTCCCAAAACCGGTTTCAGTTCGCCTATCATTTGGGATGACAAATTATTTCTATCGGGAGCAGACAAAGAGGTGCGGGAAATCTATTGCATCGATCGAGAAACAGGAAAAAGCGTTTGGACTAAACAAGTTGATGGGATCCCCGGATCCCCTGCCGAACCGCCCCGCGTGAGTTCGGACACCGGCTATGCGGCATCCACCATGGCGACTGATGGGTCCCGAATCTTTGCCATCTTCTCGACCGGCGACATCATCTCCCTTGATGTTGAAGGCAAACAGATCTGGGGTAGAAACCTCGGAGTTCCAGATAATCCATACGGACATGCCTCCTCCTTGGTCATTCATGAAGATCTCCTGCTGGTCCAATACGACCAATCTGAAAATGGACGGTTTCTCGGATTGGATATCCAAACTGGTGACACTCGATGGGAAACAAAAAGGGACCTGGATTCGTCCTGGGCATCGCCCCTACTGGTCAATACCGGAGAACGACTCGAAGTCATTCTGGCTGCCGAACCTGCTATTGTTTCCTACGATCCAAATAATGGGAAGGAATTGTGGCGGATGCCAGGTCTTGAAGGTGGTGAGGTAGCACCGACCCCGTTATTTGCCGATGGATTACTCTATGTTGCCGCCGACTACGTGAAACTGGAGGCGATCAATGTTCACGATCAATCCGTTGTCTGGCTAGCCGAGGATCTGATTCCCGGTGTTTCAACTCCCATCGTTTCAGGCAAATTCCTTTTTTATGGACTAAGCGACGGCGGCTTCGGTTGCTACGATGCCAAGTCCGGGAAGGAACTCTGGAATGAGGAGAGTGACGAAGGATTTTACGCTTCTCCGATTGTCGTTGGTGAAAAGGTTTATTTAATGGATCGGGGAGGCATCATGCATATTTTTGCTGCAAAGGAGGAATATGAATCGATCGGCAATCCAGCCCTGGGTGAAATTTCTGTGACGACTCCCGTCATTGTTGATAACAGTATTTATTATCGGGGCCTCCAACACTTATATCGAATTGGATCATGATTACGGCAGAGAAAGAATGTCTCACAGACTGTAGCGCTAAGCCACAAATAGATGTTTCCTGTGTCGATGCCATGGTGAAGCGGATTGGCACGCGCCCAGAGGATCTTATTCCACTTCTTCAGGCAATTCAGAAAGAATTCAACTATTTACCTCCACCTGCGCTGGAGCGACTTTGTGAGATTACAGAGATCACCCCCGATGCGGTTACAGGGGTCTCCACTTTCTATTCCCAATTCCGCCATTATCCGGTAGGAAAACATGTCATTCAAACCTGTATTGGCACTGCCTGCCATGTCAGTGGCTCTTCGGTGCTGGATGATACTTTCCGGCAACATCTCAAATTAAAACCGGGTCAACATACTACCGAGGATGATGAGTTTACGGTTGAAAAGGTAGCCTGCCTGGGTTGTTGTATGCTTGCCCCGGTAGTTCAGATCGATGACGTCATCTATGGAAACGTCGAAACATGGAATATTGCCAAAACACTCCGTGATTTCCTCACAACCACAGCCGCGGAGAGTGTGGAAGGAATGGATGAGGATAAGGCGAGCAGCGCTGTGGGCGATGCCAAAATCTGTGTCTGTTCCAGTTGTGTGGCAGGTGGCTCACGGGAAGTCTATCTCGAACTCCGAAAAGCGGTTGAAGATCTTGGATTGCCTGTTCGGGTCCAGAATGTAGGCTGTACCGGATACGCGTTTCAAACACCACTTCTGGAAATCACCATCCAAAACGATAAGCGCCGCTATCGATATGGCCTCGTTAAACCGGGTGAAGTCAGGACCATCCTGCTCACTCACTTTCGTCCCGCCAGTTGGTTGAAACGTGCCGGTGCCAGGGCATTCCAACTGCTCGACGATTTGTTGACCGATGAGGCATGGGACCCCCCCACCCGATTTTCAAAAGATGTCCGCACGGGTGCGGATGATCGGTACAAAGACTCACAAAAACGTATTGTTACTGAGTACGCCGGAAAACTGAATCCGGTGAACATCGAAGATTACATCCTGCATGATGGTTTCAAGGCAATGGAGACATGCCTTAAGAACATGGATCCGGAAGAGATCATCAAGGAGATTTCCGACAGTGGGCTCAGAGGTCGAGGCGGGGCCGGTTTTCCAACGGGAACCAAATGGAATTTCGCTTATCAGGCGAAAGCGGACCAGAAGTATATAATCTGCAATGGTGACGAAGGTGACCCTGGAGCCTTTATGGACCGCATGATTCTCGAATCATTTCCTTTCCGAGTCCTGGAAGGTATGGTCATCGCCTCCTTTGCGGTGGGAGTCGATAAAGGATATCTGTACATTCGTGCCGAATACCCCTTGGCCACAGAACGTATTACCAATGCCATTGCTATTTGTGAAGAGCGTGGCTACCTGGGAGAAAACATTCTCGGCACCGGGATGAATCTTAAACTGAAAGTTATCGAAGGCGCGGGGGCATTCGTCTGTGGTGAGGAGACGGCCCTGATGTCGGCCATTGAAGGTGGACGGGGAATGCCCCGGTTTCGTCCACCATTTCCAGCTCAGGCAGGACTCTGGGGAAAACCGACATTGATCAATAATGTCGAGACACTGGCTGCCTTGTCCTGGATTATTCGAAACAGTGCTGAAAAATTCCACGCCTATGGATACGGGAAGAGCCGTGGAACCAAAACCTTTGCACTCGCGGGCAAGGTGAATCGAGGAGGATTGATTGAAGTGCCCATGGGGATGCCGATCCGCGAAATTGGCGAAGACATTGGAGGGGGGATTCCCAATGGAAGAAAGCTGAAAGCAGTATTGATGGGAGGACCTTCCGGAGGATGTGTGCCTGAACATCTGGCGCATACTCCAGTGGATTTCGAAGCCATTAAAGAAGTCGGTGCCATTATGGGATCCGGTGGAATGGTAGTATTGGATGATACTGATTGCATGGTGGATATCGCCCGCTACTTCATGGAATTCACTCAGGATGAATCCTGCGGTAAATGCACCCATTGCCGCATTGGGACCAAGCGCATGAAAGAAATCCTTGAACGTCTCTGCTCTGGGAAAGGACGCAAAGGTGACCTGAAAAAACTGGAAGCCCTTGCCGGTATTACCGTCGATGGAAGCTTGTGCGGCTTAGGAAAGACCGCCCCCAATCCTGTTCTATCCAGTCTATTGTATTTCAGAGATGAATATGAAGCCCATATCCGAGGAGAGTGTCCGTCAAGGAAATGCAGTTCCCTGATCCGTTACGATATCACCGACACCTGTTTTGGCTGTACCCGCTGCTCCCAGCATTGTCCCACCGATGCCATCCCCATGAACCCGTATCATCATCACATCATTCAAGATCCTCTGTGCACCCGCTGCGACATCTGCCTGCAGGTCTGCCCGGTGGACGCCATCCATATTGTTCCTAATAAAGACTAATTCCCGGTGAAACTGACCATCGATAATCACGAGCTGGAGACAGACGAACCGCTCACCATTTTCCAAGCAGCGGAAAAGGTCGGAATTAAGGTTCCCGTCATGTGTTATAAGGAAGGATATGATTACTTCACTTCCTGCATGATCTGCATGGTTAAGGACCAGAAAACCGGCATGACCCATCCGGCCTGTTCCGCAAAAATTGCCGATGGGATGCAGATCGAAACCAATTGCGATGAAATACAGGAGCATCGGAAATTCACTCTGGAGCTTTTACTGAGTGAACACGTTGGGGATTGCGAGGCTCCGTGTCAGCGGCTTTGCGCGGTGCATTCGGAAGTTCCGCGCATGATTCGGGAAATCAAGGATAACCAGATGGAAGATGCCATTGCCACGATCCGAAAGGATATGGCCATCCCGTCTATTCTGGAACGATTCTGCAATGCACCCTGCGAGAAGGGATGTCGCCGCAGCATACATGATGAAGGCGTTTCCATTCGTCATCTTTCCCGCTATACTTCGGATTGGGATTTAAAGAGAGAAAACCCCTATGTTCCTCCCCGTGCTCCATTGACGGATAAAAAAATCGCTATTGTTGGCTCAGGTGTCAGTGGCCTGTCTTTGGCTTATTATCTCGCCCTATTGGGGCATGCCTGCACCGTCTTTGAAAAAAGCGAATTGATCGGCGGCCGACTGAATTCAGCGTATGACGAAACCCAGTTGCCAAAGTGGGTCAAAGAAGGAGAGATCAATCTACTTCGCAAACTCGGAGTGGAATTCAAGATCAACGTATGTATCGGTCTTGATCTCTCCATGGAACAGGTCGTAGAGCAGTACGACGCCATTGCCCTGACATGCGGAGAAGTGGACGCCGCAACCATTGAAAGCTTCGGAGTGACTGGCACC
>DUCD01000220.1:0-968 GCA_012959985.1 Verrucomicrobiales bacterium
AAGGTGGTAGCGGCATAACGCCAACATCGTCTAGCCGCTCATCGTCGGACAGCGTGACAATGCGTGTTCCGTCAGCTTTGGCTTCCAGAATTTCGCCGGTGATGACGATATTACCGGAATTAAGATCACCCGTCCGGTCATCTCGGGAGAATCCCGCCCTATCATTCGTCGCAAACAAAATCAGGCCGCCGCCTGACCCTTGCCCTCTTCTAGAATGAATTCCCCTTCAGACGGCCCTGCACGCTTTGTTGCCCGCCATGTTGCTCAAACACCGAAATCCGGTATTCGTGATTTTTTCGATCTGGTACAGGGACAAAAAGATATCATTTCTCTGGGAGTTGGCGAACCGGATTTCGTGACCCCATGGCATATTCGGGAAGCAGCGATCTATGCCTTGGAAAAGGGAAGAACCAGCTATACCGCCAACCTCGGTACACTCAAACTTAGAAAAGCTGTCAGCACTTATATTCGGGATGAATTCGAGATATCCTACCATCCCGAAACGGAAATACTCATCACGGTCGGAGTTAGCGAAGCCTTGGATCTAGCGTTGAGAGCCATCCTGAACCCCGGGGATGAGGTTCTTTATCATGAACCTTGTTATGTAAGCTACTGCCCCGGAATCACACTGGCTCATGGGATTCCGGTCTCGGTTGCCTGCAAGGCCGAAGACCAGTTTTCGGTGAACCCTCAGACCTTGGAGCAGGCAATCACGCCTAAAACCAAAGCGCTCATTCTAAATTTTCCGACGAACCCTACAGGAGGCGTCATGACCGCAGACGCTTTGAAAAAAATCGCGGAATCGGCCATCCGACATGATCTTCTCGTAATCAGTGACGAAATTTATTCAGAACTAACCTTCGAAGGCCGGCATACTTCCATCGCTTCCCTACCTGGAATGAAAGAGCGGACTCTGTTCCTACATGGGTTTTCCAAAGCCTTCGCCATGACCGGATTCCGAATCGGAT
>DUCD01000220.1:978-19402 GCA_012959985.1 Verrucomicrobiales bacterium
CCCGAGGTCATCGAAGCTATGATGAGCATTCACCAATACTCAATGCTCTGCGCCGGAATCATCAGTCAGGAAGCCGCCTATGAAGCCCTTGTAGCCGGCAAAGAGGATATTCTTGAAATGAAAGAGCAGTATCGATTGCGTCGCAATCTGATTGTCGATGCTTTCAATCGATCCGGTTTGGATTGCCATCTCCCGAAAGGTTCTTTTTATGCGTTTCCCAGCATCCGTAACACAGGATTGAATTCAAAGGAATTTGCATTGAGACTATTGGAAAAAGAAAAGGTAGTCTGCGTTCCCGGCACAGCTTTTGGCGCTTCGGGCGATGGATTCCTCCGTTGCTGTTTTGCCACCTCATTGGAACAACTTAAGAAAGCGACAGAAAAAATAGACCGTTTTGTCCAGTCCCTCTAAATACCGGAAACTTCAAGGATAAGTTTCCGCTTCTATCGCATGATTTGCCGTTCCAGGTAATGAATAACCTGCCGGATGTTTTCATCGATATCCATCCGATCCTTCACAAGGCGACAGGCATGAATTACTGTGCCGTGGTCTCGTCCACCAAAAGATTCTCCAATGGCATTCAGTGAAAAATCTGTCATCTGGCGGGACAGAAACATCGCTATCTGACGCGGAAAGGCAATACTTTCGGGCCGCCGCTTGCTTTTCATATCCGCCAACCTTATGTCGAAATGTTCAGCGACCTTCTTTTGAATCAAATCGATATTAATCGATATCCGCCCTTCCTCGTGAAGAATCTCTCTCAATAAGCCTTCAACAACCTCGATCGTGAGTTCTTTTCCGGTCAAGGAGGCAAATGATGACACTCGGATCAAGGCCCCTTCAAGTCGGCGTATATTGGTCCGGATTCGATTAGCCAGAAAACTGATGATTTCGTCCGGCAACTTGAGCTTCATGTCTTCTTCCTTCTTGCGAAGAATTGCCGTCCGGGTTTCGACATCGGGGATTTGAAGATCCGCAACCAAGCCCCACTCAAATCTGGAAACCAGTCGCTGTTCGAGATTCTGAATCTCAGATGCAGGCCGATCGCAGGTCATGACGATCTGCCTCCGGGTTTCATACAAAGTGTTGAAAGTATGGAAAAATTCTTCCTGAATCCTTTCTTTGCCAGCTAAAAACTGGATGTCGTCAATTAACAGAACATCCGTATTCCGATATTTCTCACGGAATTCAGAGAGCCGATTGTTCTGCAAGGCATCAATATATTCATTGGTGAACTTTTCCGACGACTCATAGGCAATTCGAGCACCCTGTTTGTCTTCCAATACCTGTTGCCCAATTGCCTGCAACAGATGTGTTTTTCCTAGACCGACGTCTCCATAGAGAAAAAGTGGATTGTATGCCTTACCCGGGGTCTTGGCAACGGCGAGAGCCGCGGCATGGGCAAAGGTATTATTGCTCCCGACAACAAATTCCGAAAACCTGCACTTGGCGTTGAATAACGGCGACCGACGGGGTGGGTCCATTGTCGTCCGTGGCTTTTTTTCAACCCATTCTCCGTTTCTCTCAGATTGTGCAGGCTTTGTACCAAGAGACTTTCTACGATTTCCACCTTTTGAGATGATGTGGATCTGCAGGGTGTTTTCCGCAGCAATGGATACCGCATCCTCTAACAGGTCCATATAGTTGTCCTTGAGCCAGACTTCATGAAACTCATTGGGAACTTCAAGGGACAATTCAGCCCTATCGTCGCAGAGTCCTGTGGGTCTGATCATCTCGAACCATTGTTCGAATATCTGATGACTCAGCCGCGACTTCAAGTGCGTCAAAGCCCCAGACCATATGGAATCGATTGACCTCATATCATATTCGCAAAAAACAGTTTTCCACCGTTTCCGAAAACTTTATTCACAGGGACGAATTCGAGTTGTCGACACTGTGAATAACTCCACTTTACCAGATCGCCAGAGCCCGTATCAACCCTGGAAATCAATTCTGAGAGATAAATTTTCGTCATCAATCAATTACAGTTATATAATATATTCATCATTAATATGTTATGTATTATCATCGGATTGAATATTTCGCTGAATACCGAGGGTTGATCAAGGGGGCAGTCAAAAGGTAACCGCAGGGTGAATTCACCTGAAGATCCAAAGGAAGAAAAACCATTAAAAGGTTCGTGTTATCAACGGTTTATTCACAGGGACGATCATTCTGCATTGTCCCGTTGAGACAAAACCTGTTTAGGGTCACATCCAATCCGAATGACTAAATGAATGCTGCAGGTAATTTCAGGTTTCTTGATGGGGTTCTTTTTTCTGAAAACATCGAAAAAAGCGTGCAAAGTGCATTTTATTTCAGGAATACTCACCGCCCGAATCAAGGATTCACAAGACATATCCGATTGCGCAACATGCTTAATTTAAGCATGTTACACACACAGTAATATTATTAGTAATTCTAATTTAATTTAATCATAAATATTCTGGATTAATTTTTATTCTTACACCCCTTGACATTGTGTCATGATGTGATTAGTTAGGGGTATCACGACAAAGATTTCGGTCGTTAGACCATCTTGGGCTTGAAAAAGCCCAGTAAAATACAACCTTTCAATTCGAGTAAAATAAAGTGCAGGCTTGAATTGAACTATCATATAGTGACCCCCAACTGTACTGAATTCACAAGTTCCCCGGGTCCTTAGTCATCCTCTGACGATAGGATCCGGGTTTTTTTCCACTGCGGCACCCCGCCTGAATCGATTCAGGCTAAACGCATTCATTTTATCCAGACAAAGGATCATTAAGAGATTTAATAGGACCGATTCGATTGATTGCTCCCTTTTTCAACTCAACGAAATGGGTCGTTTCGGAAGGAATCTCGGATCGAAAATGGGTAACTAGTAAGAATTGATTACCCTGACTTACCAGTAATTGAATCATCTTCAAGAAAACACCCCTGTAAACCTCATCCAATCCATCAAATGGTTCATCAAGAAGCAGAAGCTGTGGTTGATGAACCAGCGAGCGCATCAGCAGTATAAGTCGTGCCTCGCCAAAGGAGAGGCTACCGAAGCTACGAGTGGATAAGTGTGAAAGGTCAAATCGATCCAGCAATCCATCAATGACTTTTTTCTGCTTGGCAGTAGGCTTGGAGGTAAGTCCGATACTACTGGTCCATGAACTGGCGAGCACATCCGGAACCGGCACTTTCTCATGATAATTAATTTGTAAATCAACGGAAAGATAACCGATCAGCTCCTTGGTTTTCCAGGAAGACCTCCCCTGAGGAAACCCGAAGCGGGTAATCTTTCCTCCGGCTGCAGGATGTAGATCACCGTAAATCAGCTTTATCAATGAAGTTTTCCCAGATCCGTTGGGCCCGCAAATCAACCAGTTTTCTCCTTTCCTGATTTCCCAATCGATGGAATGTAAAATTGGAACCACTTTTTGATGGTTTCCTACATAGACGTCGGCATGGTGAATTTCTATGGTATTAGGCTTTTCCAGATTCTTTTCGACAGAGTCGGATCGAGAACCATGGGACAAAGGGGAATTAATCTTTGGTTTTGGCGAAATGCGGGCAGGAGATGTCTTCTGGGCCTTTGTGATGGAGCAAACTCTACCCGCTTCCAGCACAAGAAAATCGGTCGCATCGGGCAATGGGTCATCCTTTCGATGCGTTGCATAAATCAAGGCAGTCTCAGAAAGCATGCTCTTTTTGACCCGGTCCAGAATGTCATGTCGCTTTTCTGCGTCCAGACCATGGCAGATTTCATCCAACACCAAAACATGAGGATCAGAAACGAGTGCCCTGGCAACAAGAACTCTGCGTAATTCACCATTGGAAAGAGTACCCACTCTACGTTCGCGGAGTTGGCAAAGGTTAAACAGAGTATGAAACTCTATTACCTTGGTCTTTTGGCGAGCCGACAATTCCTGATAAAGATAATCCGTGTTGAACAATCCGGAACTGACGACGGCCATGACGGTCTGACGGTTGAATACACGGTAATATTTTTTCTGTAACTCAGGTGATACCATGGAAACCCGATTACGAAAGGTCAAAGGCGACGGTCGAAGCTGACCGTCCTGGTAATAAACCCTTTGCTCACGGACAGGTGGATCGGGCCAGATGTGACCACAGACCATTTTCATCAATGTGCTTTTCCCCGACCCATTCCTACCTTGAATCCACCACCGTTCTCCAACTCGACACTCCCAGGAAACCGAATCCAGAATGCGCTCGCCCCCCAAAGTATACGACAAATCCTTGAACCGAAATAACAGTGACTTAGCTTGATGACCGGGAGAATACATCATCGGCTCAGATCAAAACCCGTAGATTGTGAATTCAAATTCAAACCAGATTCCATTGAATTCGAACTGCATCAGTGGTGGATCAAAGCTGGCGGTAACTAGAAAAATATCGTTCTTAGTGGACATCAGGCTTCTGACCTCATCAAAAACCGACCGATCAAACCCGATGAGATGATATCGGTTCCGACGCAACTTGGCTTTTGTCATGGCTTCAAGCAGTTCTTGTGCTTCTTCCACTGACGGTAATACCAACCATATTTCAGCTTCATGCACTTTCACCGAAAGCCGCTTGATTTTCTGCAAGGCTGTTTCGTTGCACTCGACCCATAGCTTGGGGCATAATTCGTAATCCAACTGCACCAGATCGGGAATATAAGGAATGGAATCCATATGCAGATTGACCCTGGTTTGAAGGCGTTCACGATGGAACAGGTTAAATGCCAGAATCCGAGTTAGAACATGGTCCGGTGTCTCCAGACCACTCTGAACCATTACCATTTTACTGGGCAAATGGCGCATTCCATCATGACTGTTCAGACTGAAAGTATATTTAGCCATGAATCGAGCAGTTTATCCAATTTCCTTGTGAGGTATTCATCTGAAAGCCGACTTCATTTCCAGAAATCCATGAATCGGGATGGAAGGTCTTGACCTTTCGCAAAAAATAAGCAAACTACGCGGCTTTGCTGAGAAATTCGAGGCATTTATGGAGAAAATTCGCAATATAGCCATCATCGCGCATATTGACCACGGTAAAACAACCTTGGTCGATTGCCTGTTGAACCAATCAGGTACCTTCCGCAGCAATCAGCATGTCGAGGAGAGAATGATGGATTCAATGGATTTGGAACGAGAAAAAGGGATCACCATCAAGGCGAAAAACGCCGCCTTTAAATACAAGGATTTCCATATCAATATCATCGACACTCCCGGTCATGCCGACTTCGGGGGGGAAGTGGAACGTACGATGAACATGATCGACGGAGTGCTTCTCTTGGTCGATGCGGTCGAAGGTCCGCAAGCTCAGACTCGGTTCGTATTGAAAAAAGCTTTGGAATCGGGAGCACGCCCCATGGTGATCATCAACAAAATCGACCGCGATTCCGCCGAACCGCATCGTGTTCTGGATGAAGTATTTGAATTATTCATTTCACTGAACGCCACCGACGAACAGCTTGATTTCGCAGTCATCTACGCCAGTGCAAAATCCGGAATGGCCATGCTTGATCTGGATCACCCAAACGATGACATGCAGCCGCTGTTCGAGGCGATCGTAAAACAGATCCCCCCTCCCAAGATCGAGGACACCCCTGATTTCCGTTTATTGGTATCCAACCTGGATTACTCCGACTATTTGGGAAGGATTGCTTTCGGCAAGATTCTCAGTGGAAAGGTGAAAACAGGTGAAACCATCGTCTGCCTTCATGGAGACGGTTCCAAATCATCCAGTAAGATCTCGGCTCTTTTTAATTTTGAAGGCATGAAGCGAATCCAGATCAAGGAAGCCTCCGCCGGAGATATTATCGGGATATGTGGTTTCAACGATATTTCAATCGGAGAAACGATCGCGTCCAATGATGAGGTGACCTCAGTTCCATTTGTCCCTCTGGATCCACCGACCATTCGCATGGAAATTGCGGTCAATGACGGGCCTTTCGCGGGTATGGATGGAAGCCTGATCACAGCTCGACAAATTCGAGAACGTCTGGAGCGGGAAACCCGGACGAACATCAGCCTGAAAGTTAATCCGACCGACGCTCCGAACATCTTTGAAGTGCAGGGTCGGGGGGAAATGCAGATCGCGGTCATTGTCGAAGAAATGAGACGAGAGGGATTTGAGCTTCTGGTATCCAAACCAAAAGTGATCTACAGGAAATCGGAAGATGGAAAACTCCAGGAACCCTTCGAAAAGGTGTACATTCAGGTTCCCAACGAATACCTCGGAGACGTGCTGAAGGTATTGGCCGGCCGACGATGTGATATTTCAGATATGGAACATCAGGGAGATGAAGTTTCACTGGAAGGGATCATTCCGACTCGAGGCCTGATCGGCATTGAAGGCGACTTGATCAACCTGACTCGGGGCCATAGTAACGCCACTCATATCTTCCAGCATTACGGACCATTCTGCGGAGAAATTAAGCATCGTCGAAATGGTGCCTTGGTAAGTCTTGAACAAGGCGAAACCACCGCCTACGCATTGAACATGATTCAGGGTCGCGGTAAATTGCTGGTTCGCGCAGGAGAGAAAGTCTACCAGGGAATGATCATTGGAGAAAATGCTCGGGAAGATGATCTGACCGTCAACCCATGCAAACCAAAGAAACTCACCAACATGAGATCGCAGGGAGACGGAAAAGGAATCATGCTGGAACCACCGATCGTAATGACACTCGAGAAATCCCTGGAATACATCAGTGATGATGAATACCTCGAGGCAACTCCGAATCGTCTGAGACTGCGTAAACGGATCCTGGACGAAACCATGCGGAAAAGAGCATCCTACAAAAAAGCGGGAATACAGGCTCTGATCACCGCTTAGGGAGATAGCCTCCCCTGTCTCAGTGCGCCGCCTGGAGTGGCATTACCGACCCTTTCGCGGCGCGCTGGGACAGCAAGACCTACCCATACACTGTAGATTCAATCAGGTCTGGATCATTCCCGCTGCTACGGTTTCATGTGTACCACTGTCTATTAGAATGATGCTTCCCGTGATGCGATTGCGTCGATAGCTATCAAAGAACAGCGGTTTAGAAGTTCGCAGCTTGATTCGGGCAATATCATTCAACTCCACTTCCTTATCGTCTTCGATTTTGTGAAGCGTATTGATGTCTACCTTGTAGCGGATTTCCTTTACCATGCACCGCACTTCCTGGGAGGTATGCTTTAAAACATACTTTCGACCAACCTGAAGTTTAGAAGTATCGGAAAACCAGCAGACCATGGCATCAATATCCTGACCGACATGGGGCGTGTTATTCGGTTTAACGATCATATCACCTCGACTGATATCAATCTCATCTTCAAGGGTAAAACTGACACTCATCGGTGAAAATGCTTCGTCCAGATCCCCCTCAAAAGTGTGAATCTTTTTGATGCGACTGGTGAATCCCGAAGAAAGGATTTTGACTTCATCACCTTTCTTGAAGACTCCCCCGGCAATCCGACCGCTGAATCCACGGAAATCATGATGCTCACGGGATTGTGGGCGAACGACCCACTGCACCGGAAAGCGGGGATCCACATGATTAAACTCGTTCCCCACATAGACATGTTCGAGAAAATACAGAAGGGACCCCCCCTGGTACCACGGCATGTTGTCCAGCCGGTCGACAATATTATCACCGTTCAAGGCACTGATAGGAATGAATTCTATCTGCGGCACATCGAGACGCGATGCGAAATCCTTGAACTGACTAACAATGCGATCGAAAACCTCTTCCTTGTAATCCACTAAATCCATTTTATTCACACAAAGGACGATGTGCTGAATCCGCAGCAGAGAAGCGATGAAGGAATGCCGACAGGTTTGCTCAATGACCCCCTTCCGGGCATCAACCAGGATCACTGCCAGATTGGCCGTCGATGCACCGGTCACCATGTTTCGGGTGTATTGGATATGCCCGGGCGTATCGGCAATAATGAATTTCCTCTTGGGTGTGGCAAAATACCGGTAAGCCACATCAATGGTGATTCCCTGTTCTCGTTCGGATCTCAATCCGTCGGTTAATAACGCAAGGTTGACGATTTCATCGCCTTTCCGTTTGCTGGATTGCTCAATGGCCTCCATCTGATCTTCGAACACCGCTTTGCTGTCATAAAGCAATCGGCCGATCAAAGTGCTTTTTCCATCGTCAACACTGCCTGCGGTGGTAAACCTCAGCAGGTCCATATCAAGGTATTCCCGGTTCGTATCTTCGTTCATTCAGTCAATTCTCTGGATAAAATGGTGAGTTGTTTTAAATCGGTTTTACAGTAACGGGAGAACTCTTAGAAATATCCGTTTTTCTTCCGATCCTCCATCGCGGTCTCCGACCGTTTATCGTCAGTGCGAGCACCACGCTCGGTAACACGTGCCGCAGCAACTTCATTGATGATGTCCTGAAGAGTGGACGCAGAGGATTCGATGGCACCGGTGCAAGTCATGTCTCCCACTGTTCGAAATCGAACCCTTTTTGTTTCATAGGATTCACCATCCGTCAGAGGAACATAGTCGGATTTGGCCAGGAGAACATTCCCCCTCTTCAATACTTCCCGTTCGTGGGTGAAATAGATCGATGGAATATCGAGTTGTTCAGCGGCGATGTATTGCCAGACATCCATTTCAGTCCAGTTGCTGAGAGGGAACACCCTGAAATGTTCCCCGAAATTCTTGTTACCATTGAAAATATTCCATAGCTCAGGTCGCTGTAGTTTGGGATCCCATTGCCCGAACTCATTTCGATGAGAAAAGAACCTTTCCTTGGCTCTGGCTTTTTCTTCATCACGTCGGGCTCCGCCCAGCGCCGCATCGAATTGAAACTCTTCAATCGAATCCAGAAGCGTGACGGTCTGCAGGACATTCCGACTGGCATTCAATCCTTTTTCTTCGGTGGCTCGTCCTTTGTCGATCGAGTCCTGAACCGTTCTAACAATCAGTCGCTCCCCGGTTTTTTTTACCAGAATGTCCCGAAAATCGATTGTTTCGGGAAAGTTGTGTCCGGTATCGATGTGCATCAATGGAAAAGGCAACTTGGCCGGATGAAAGGCTTTCTGTGCCAATCGAAGCATCACAAGTGAATCCTTCCCCCCGGAGAAAAGGAGCACCGGTTTTTCAAATTGAGCAGCGACTTCAAGCATCACGTAGATAGCTTCCGACTCCAGATGTTTTAAATGTGCGAGATTATAGGTATGCATGGATCAGTTAAAATGAAGTGTCACCTTCCGGCAACATCCTCCAGACGAATTTCAGGTAACACAAAATCATAAAGCAAATCGAGGGATTCCTGTTCGGATAGCTTGTCGGTATCAATGACCAGATCGGCGTGATCCGGGGTTTCGAATTCAGAATCCCGTCCCGTGAAATTTGAAATCTTTCCGGACTTTGCTTTGGCGTAGAGGCCTTTGACGTCCCGCTGTTCACAGGCGTCAAATGAACACTTGATGTATATCTCAAAGAAGTCGGATTCACCAACGATTGAACGCGCCTGATTCCGATGCTCCTTTTTGGGTGTGATGAACGAATTGACGGTGATGATACCCGTATCGACAAACAGCTTGGAGACTTCAGCGATGCGTCGGATGTTTTCCGCTCGATCTTCATCTGAGAATCCCAGATTGGAGTTCAATCCGGTTCGAATGTTATCCCCGTCGAGCACTCGGGCCAAAAACCCTTTCTCAAAAAGCCGTCGTTCCAGGGCACCCGCCAGAGTGCTTTTACCGGAACCGGACAGCCCGTAAAGCCAGAAGACCCGACTTTTCTGCTTCATCCGTTTTTCGTGGTCCTGCCGGTCCAGGATACAGTCAAAGACGGGATGGATATGTTCGTTTTGTTCCACCATCAAATCGCGTAATCGGTCTCAGCATCGTCATGGAGGCCACACTCTCGTTTCAATCCGAAAAATCGGGAATCTTCAAGAGACATGTCGCTTGTAACTTTGTGAGAGGTATGGATATCCCCAATGGAAAGATACCCTTCATGCCATAAAGGATGGTAAGGCAGATCATGCTTCTTCAGATAAAAATGCACATCCCGATCCGTCCAATCAATGATCGGATGAATCTTCAGACGTTGTGAACTCACGGCAAGAACCGGCAGTTTTTCACGGGAACGACTCTGATTCCTCCGCAGTCCCGCAAGCCAGGCCTGAGCTCCTGATTCTTCAAAAGCACGATTCATTGGAACGACTTTGTTCATTTTATTGTATTGTTCGATGCCTTCAAGATCCTGCTCCCAAAGCTTTCCATATCTGGCCTCCTGCCACCCCGAACTCAGCTCAGGCCGACAGACTTGAAGATTGATCTTCAATCTTTCAACCAACTCATCGACGAACCGGTATGTTTCCGGAAATAGATATCCGGTATCCACCAGAATGACCGGGATATCAGGCCACTGGCTGATGGCCAGGTGAAGACTGACGGCCGACTGTGCCCCGAAACTGGAAGAGAGCACCAGATGATCCTTGAAGTAATCCAGAGTCCAGGCAACTCGATCCTCGGCAGAAAGACTTTCCAGCTTCCGGTTTTCTTCTCTAAGGTCCAGGCCCAGATGATCGAATAATGTGGGCTTCCGCCTTTCTACCTCAACCTCTTTCACGTTCGCTTTCATGGCTCTGTTCAATGTTGAATCAATCAATAATCCGATAGGATGAATTTTCAATCCGTGACGGGAACGCGCTCACGGAGCAGGACTCGCCTACTGAAATCTCCCAACCGTTCACCTACTTCCCGCTCCTTCTTGAACCGCTTCAATATTAGGAAAATTTCTTTTTTCATCTCATCGGTCTTGACGTTCTCCTTGTACAATGTGTTTAAAACCGTTCCGGCTTCATCGCCTCCCAGATAAATCTGATATTTATTAGGACCTCTTCCCACAAAACCGATTTCCGCCATGTAAGGTCGGGCGCAACCGTTCGGACAACCGGTCATTCGGATAATGATTTCCTCATCAGCAAGCTCCAACTCGGCCATTATCGATTCGATCTCTGTCAGCAGATCAGGTAGATAACGTTCCGATTCAGCCAGAGCCAGACCGCAGGTAGGTAGAGCGGGACAGGACATGGATGCCAGTCGCACCGGACTGGTCTGACGGTTCAGATGAATTCCATGATCGATGAATATTTGATCAACCGCTGTTTTATCGGAGGATTGAATGCCTGTGAGAATAATGCTTTGAGAGGGGGTCAACCGGACTTCAGGTGAGAAAGATCCCACGATCTTACTCAGTGCGGATTTCAGCTGGTAACCATCAACATCCTTGATTCGACCATTCTCCACCCACAATCCCAATGCCCAAAGATCCCTTTCGACTTGATACCACCCGAATCGATCCCCCATTTTCTCAAACTCAAAGGGCCGTGCCGATTCCAGTTGAAAACCGATCCGCTCCTCCAATTCCGTACGGAACCAGTCAACTCCACGATCCGCCAGAACATATTTCAACCGGGCATGCCTGCGGTCTGTTCGAGAACCATTATCCCGGTGTATCTGCAAAACCGCTTTGGCTACTGCTTCGATCTTATCCGGAGTAACAAAACCAAGGACATCTGCCTTTCTTGGAAAAGTCGCCTCATTCCCGTGTGACATACCCAGACCGCCTCCAACCGTCAGATTGTATCCAACCAATTCACCGTTTTCTTCGATCACGATGAACCCAAGACAATGTGTGAAAATATCCACATCGTTCAATGGTGGAACAGCAAAGCCGATTTTAAACTTTCTTGGCAAATAAGTCTTACCGTAAAGCGGGTCATCAAAATTCTCTTCCACCAGATCCAGCTGTTTTCCCTCAACCCAGATCTGGCTATAGCTGCTGGTTTCAGGCAAAAGTTCGTCTGAAAGCCGTCGGGCATGCTCATGAACCGCTACCGAAATCCTGCTGGAAGAAGGCGTCGGAGGAGCCATGACGTTCCTGGCCACATCTCCACAGGCTGCCAAGGTGGTCGACAGCGCTTCGTTGATGGCGCGCATCGTCGCTCCCAACCCACTTTTAAATATTCCATGGAATTGAAACGCCTGGCGAGTCGTAAGCCGCATGGTCTGATTACCGTATTGGTCAGCCAATCGATCAAATACCCGGTATTGCTCTGCCGATGTTACACCTCCCGGAGTCCGCGTTCGAATCATGAAGGAGTATTCCTTACCGGTCTTCCTCTTATCCCGGTCATCCTGCTGATATATACCATGAAACTTTAGAAACTGAGTATCGTCGTTGGTAAACCGATCCGTCGATTTATCACCCAACGAGGAACCAATCGTCCCTGCCAAATTAGGGCTTCCCTCCTTCAAAACTTCGTTTTTCGTGAGTTTTTTTTGTTTGGACGCCTTAATCATAAGTTACTTACTAATATTACTAATGATTAACATTTCCCCCAACCCTGTCAACCGGGAAAAATTAAATTATTTGAACAAAAACACCTATTTGAGACAAAAACCGGAGAGAAAGCTCCCGTAATCACCCTTATGATTGCTATGCGGCGCGCTGATACAGCACGCCCAACTGCCATTAGGTTAAGGAATCAGGCACCCCTGAAGCTGGGGGCGTTGACCCCGGATCATTGAAATCGGCATTCATTTCTTCCATATTTCGGCCTCGGCGCGGCCAGCTTCAGGGATTACCTTATTAAAATACCTGCGGAAAATCCCCTAACCGAATGGCAGTGCTGCACGTCCTACTCATTTTCTATCTACTGTTTCAAAAGAACGTGCCCTTCCAATCTGACTTGCGCCTCTTAGAGTATGAAAGTAAAGATATCTGTTTTCTGTCCGTTGCCGATAGCCAACTGACTCTAAGAAGATGAACACAAAGGACAAATTCTATTATTTTGACAATAACGCCACCACGCGCATCGCTCCGGAGGTCCTGGAAGCGATGATGCCATTTCTGACTGATTTTTGGGGAAACCCTTCCAGCGCTTATGGCTTTGGAGAAAAAATCAATCAGTATATTGTCAAAGCTCGGGAACAACTCGCCGCCCTGATCAACGCGGAACCTGAGAATATCGTCTTTACCAGTTGCGGCACAGAAAGTAACAACACGGCATTTCATACTGCCCTGAATTCCAATCCGAAGAAACGTCATGTTCTCACCACGGCCGTGGAACATTCGACGAATATCGCCCATGGAAAACACCTCCAGCGTCAGGGTTACCAGATCACTTTTCTTCCCGTAGAACCGGATGGGTCATTGGATTTATGCCTGTTGACCGATTCAATCCGCGAGGACACTGCAATCGTCTCAGTGATGTGGGCCAACAATGAGACCGGTGTCGTATTACCCATTGAAGAAATCGCGGCCATCTGCAGGGTACGCGGTGTCCCGTTCCATACCGATGCCGTCCAGGTTGCCGGAAAAATTCCGATCGATGTTCAGACGAACCAAGTGGATTTTCTGTCTCTGTCGTCGCATAAGCTCTATGCCCCGAAAGGAACCGGCATCCTCTACATCAAACCGGGAACTCCATTCAGCCCCTACCTGTTTGGAGGAGGACAGGAAAAAGGCCGACGTGGTGGAACAGAAAACGTGGCAGGAATCGTCGGTTTCGGAAAAGCCGCAGAAATGGCTTTGGCGGATATTGGCGATCACTCAGAAGACCGAAAACTGAGAGACAAGTTGGAGTCGGGTCTGATGTCAGCAATTCCAGGCACCGTGCGCAATGGTGCCAAAGAACCCAGATTACCGAATACAAGCTATCTGGCTTTTGAGGGTGTCGAGGCAGAAGCGATGCTGATCGGCCTGGATCAACTGGGTATCTGCGTTTCAGCAGGCTCAGCCTGTAAAACAGGCGCGATCGAACCCTCTCACGTCCTCACAGCCATGGGAATAAAATCGGCGTTGGCCAAAAGTTCCATCCGCTTCAGCCTGGGACGATACAACCGGGAAGAAGAAGTGGATTTCCTGCTCGAGAAAGTACCGGAAGTTGTAAAGAAAATCCGGGCGGCTTCTCCGCAGACCCGATTAAAAGAACTCGGTATTTAATGTAACCCCTAGTGTGACTACTTACCACCAACTCGCCACCACTGCACTCGGGCGGGTGTATAACCAGTCTCGCCTCCAGTCACAACTAGCCAGAATCGGACATAGGCCCAAGCTCGACGAGCAGATCGTAGGACAATCCTACAATTCTAGAGGCATCAATGCTGGAAAGGCGCTCTCGTCCGTGTGGATCGCAATCGCAATCGGCAAATCTCTTCTATCGAGACAAGCTCCAGATGCACGCTATGATGCTTTTCCCGACTCTTTTTCCGAGCGCGCTCGATAAGGATGTTTACAGAGGGCATTACGATGAAGAATCCACTGATCGCATCACCATTAGATAGACCTCAGAGGCCGTGTGGATAAAGTCCGGCATCTCTTCCGCGTGGACGGTTTGATTCCAATAGTAGACGACCAGAACCATTCCGTCGCACTCCACTGAGAGGCCCTTGTTCCTCGTAAAATAGATCAGCAATTCCTCGTTGAACAAACGCCGGACCCTGGGTTGGTCGGAACCATTCAACCAATACTGGTCGGAAAAAATTGGAGCCGACGCAAAATCGATATCTTTCAAAAAGAGACGGTCCATGAATCCTTCGGAAAACATCACAAAATCGGGTAATTCGCCGCCCTCGACTTCCACACGGAAGATTGTCCGTGCAAAGTATAAACTGCCAGCCTGCTTTTCGATCGAGTATTCCTGATCAAAAATCTCGATTCGTTTTCCGAACATGCTTCCCGTCATCATGTTCTTCACTCGATGACAGGACTGAAAAAGAACCAGTTTCGGAGGGTTTTTCAGTTGTATGGTTCTCGAACTAAAGGTAAATCCAATTTCAGAAGCATATTTGAGAAGTCGTCGTTTCCGCCCCATTTTCCAGCGCCGACCCCAAAAGAAAACTGCTATGGATAAGGCAGGCGCAATGATGAACATGAAAATTGCCACCCAAGGAGCCTCCTCCATTAAACCGTTCCACCCATTCACAAAGTCATGCATAATTACCTCGACTATCCAGCGCTCACCCGCCGGCGAATGTTTTTAAGGACTTTCATACTGCTTTTGGCGTCTCGCCCGAACTGGTCATGGAGCCGGAGATATTCCCGGTATAATTCATCATAGATCCGAGTATGGTCTCGATTCGGTCGGTAGACCTCATTCCGGGTTTTTGCCATCGCGTTCGCGGCCTGGGTAAACGAGGAATAAGCTCCCACGGCAACCGCCGCATGCATCGCGGCTCCCAGTGCGGAGGTCTGCTCGGAATCCGCGACTCGGATGGGTCTACCGGTCACATCGGAATAAATCTGCATGAGCATAGTATTCTGCTGGGCCAAGCCACCACAAGCATAGAGCTCGGAAATCCGGATGCCTGACTCAGTGAAGGCATCGATGATTCGGCGAGTACCGAATGCCGTTGCTTCAATTAAAGCACGGTAAATTTGATGGGGTCGGGTACTTAGATCCATGCCGAGCATCAATCCTGTCAGGTCGGCATCCACAAGCACCGACCGATTCCCGTTCCACCAATCCAGGGCAAGGAGTCCGGATTCACCGGGAACCAATTCGGATGCCTGTTCTTCCAGATGTTGGTAAATACTTTTCTTGAGTCGCTTCGCTTCGCGAACAGCGGATTCCGGAACACCATGCTTCATATACCACGCGAAGACATCCCCCACTCCGGACTGCCCGGCTTCATAACCCCACAATCCCGGAATGATCCCATTGTCAACCACTCCGCAGATTCCTTCAGCAGGAGAACCCTTTTTCCCAAGCAGCATGTGGCAAGTCGAGGTTCCCAGAATCATGACCAGCTTACCCGGAGTCGTCACAGTGCATGCCGGCACAGCGGCATGAGCATCAATCGCAGCGACGACTACTGGAGTTCCTGGATTCAGTCGGGTGACCTTAGACCATTTCTCCGTCAGGTTTCCCGCAACCTGACCTGGAAGTCGAAAATCATTGCCCACTTTTTCCGCAATGACATTTTCCATCAACGGATTCAGTGCTTTAAAGAACCCCTTTCCTGGAAAGGTCCATTTGCCCTGCCGGGTTTCATAAACCCGCATGGCCTTATATCCGGCAGCCGATGAACTACGAACTTCCTCACCGCACAATTGTTGTACGATCCAGTCCCCTGCCTCCATGAAACGGTCCGCAGCCTTATAGACCTCCGGGGCACACTGAACCGTTTCCAGGACTTTAGAAAAAAACCACTCACTCGAATATTTACCACCGTATATCTCAACAAATTTTTCTTTTCGCTTCTCTCCAATTTTATTGATCAGATCCGCCTGAGCCTGAGAGGCATGATGCTTCCACAGTTTAACCCATGCATGTGGATTGTTCCGCCATTTTCTGTAGCTACTGAGAGGGGTTCCATCCTTTTTAACCGGGAGAACTGTGGAAGAAGTGAAATCGATTCCAATCCCGCATATCTGATCGGCAGAAACCTTAGCTTTGCGCAGCAGACGCGGGATGATCTTCAACACTGCCGTGTAGTCGTCCGGATTTTGCAGAGCGGTATTGGCAGGCAACTTTCTGGAGCGCCCGGGAAGGTGCTCTTCAATGACTCCATCGGCATATTCCGAAACCAACCAGGCCACTTCATAGCCATCCTGAATACGGTAAATGGATGCCCGGCCTGACAAGGTCCCGAAATCCAATCCAATTACAAATCCATCGTCTTTTTGAGAGAGTTTTTTTTTCATGAATGCCTGATGATTATCGTTCGAAAATCCTCTAAATCCTAAAGAGTCGTTCTAGTTTGCGGCAAGATCAATTTCGAAATTTGACAGGAAACCAGGATCGAGTAGATTGTTGGCCTTTGGGAATCAGAATGAACAATAACCCACATATCGCCATTGTAGGAGCGACCGGAGCGGTCGGTCTGGAAATGATTCGAACCTTAGAGCAACGTCAATTCCCCTTGGGGAAACTGACTCTTTTAGCCTCAGCCCGCTCTGCCGGCAAATCGTTGACCTTCAGGAATGAATCGATTGAGATTCAGGAGTTGAAAGAAGATTCCTTCAAAGGCATCGATGCAGCCCTGTTCAGCGCAGGAGGAGGCATTTCCAAAACATTTGCCCCTCTTGCCGCCAAATCCGGCTGTATTGTGATCGACAATTCCAGTGCATTTCGACTCGACGAAAAAGTTCCCCTGGTCATCCCCGAGATCAATGCCGGGGACACGTTCAACCACCAGGGAATTATCGCCAATCCAAACTGCACGACAATCGTTACCTTAATGGCTTTGTTTCCGTTGCATCAGGAATTTCAAGTCACTCGGATCTTCGCTTCGAGTTATCAGGCAGTTTCCGGCTCTGGAGCCAAAGGTCTGGAGGAATTAAAGAAACAAGTCTCACAGATTGTGGAAGGGCATCCATTGACTAAGGAAGTCTACCCTCACCAGATCGCTTTCAATGTGCTGCCCCATGTGGATGAGGTCCTGGATTCCGGTTATACCAAGGAAGAAATGAAAATGGAGAACGAAGGACGTAAAATCATGCACCTTCCGGACTTCAGAGCCAGCGTGACCTGCGTTAGAGTTCCTGTCTATCGAGCTCATTCTATTTCAGTCAGCGCTGAATTCGAAAAACCGATTCAGGTGGAACAAGCAAAAAAGGTTCTTGATGCCGCACCCGGTATCGACGTCGTCGATGATACTCAGAACAACGTTTACCCCATGCCTCTCAATGTTGCTGAAAAGGACAACTGCCAGGTTGGCCGTATCCGTAAAGACATTGCAATGGACAATGGATTATGCTTCTGGGTTGCCGGCGATCAATTGCTGAAGGGAGCGGCATTGAACGCCGTCCAGATTGCTGAAGTTCTTGCGAAAGGAGCTTGACCCGCACTCACTCAAAACATGATTTCCAACGTTCCACCTCCAATATTCTGATTGATTTCAGCGAATTGAGCTGGGCAATAAAAAGTGGCACTTTGGTTTGATTTACTGAGTTCTGTATCAGGTCCGCTGGAGTACAACCAGACACCGACCTCCAAAGAGACCCGGCCACCGGGAAAGTAAGCGATCCAACCGAACCATGGATGGGTAGCAGAATTGCGGATAAACGCAGGGACGACTGAAGCCCCCGGAAAGAAGGTATCGAAAACAGGCAAAAGCACGGCACTCGATAAGTGTCCATTTTTCAGGCCAGGCATCCTGTCTGTCATGGAAGAAAAGTCGGGTCGCATTTCCCTGGGCAGCATAATAAGATTCGGGAAAAACTTGCCGATCGGTCGTCAGATCAATCTCATCCTTCCAGGCGATTGGCTCATGATGGAACAATCCATAGATGAAACGACTGCTGAAACTGATATACGGTTCAAAAAGAATTACCCTCCCCTCCTTGGTCAGGACTCGTGCTGCTTCCTCAAAAAACAATCCAGGGCATTCCAGATGATGAAAAACGTCGAACAGGACCAGATGACTTAAACTGCCGGAACGAAAAGGCAAAGCGTAGGTATCACAAG
>DUCD01000220.1:19486-24453 GCA_012959985.1 Verrucomicrobiales bacterium
CCGGACCCGATTTCCAGGATGGATCCAGGCAGGGAAGGTTTCAGAGATCGGGTGATTTCTTCATAGAATTCCCGGTATATTTTTTGAAGCTGCGGTTTCTGATTCCAGGCTTCGGCATTCCTTTCTATCTCGATCTGATGCTGGTCAATGCAGACAGACATGAATCAGATGAATTTTATCTTACGGGCTGCAAATACAACCATTCGCAAGAGAATGACTCCATGCCGCCATCGCTGAATGTTCGTATCTCCATACGTCCGGGCCCGGTAACGAATCGGCAGATCAACCAGTTGCAGGTTGAGTTTGGCAGCCCCGAAAAGAAGATCGAAATCTCCAAACGGATCAAAATCCCCGAAGTATTTGCGATTCGCCTCGATCCGACGGTAATCAGACCGGAACAAGACCTTGGTTCCGCAGAGAGAATCCTTAATCGGTTGCCCCAATAACCAACTGAAGGCCAAGCTGAAAAATTTATTTCCCCCTTTGTTGAAAAAACGCATGGCCTGATCTTCCATTGGATACACCAAGCGCACTCCATTGACAAAATCAGCCACCCCGGATTGAATCACTCCATAGAATTTGGGGAGATCCTCCGGTGGCATGGTAAGGTCAGCATCGAGTATGAAGAGCACATCCCCTTTCGCTACAGCAAATGCTTCACGAACGCCCCCCCCCTTTCCTTTTGATTTCTGTTGAAGGCTTCGGATGTTTCGATCTGGAAAATCCTTTTGAACCCGCTGAATTTCTTTCCATGTTTCGTCGGTGGAATGACCTTCGATAAAGATGATCTCCGTGCCTTTTCCCATCTCCGGAGTTCGTCGAACGGCTGCCTCAATATTGCCTTCTTCATTCCTCGCCGGTATCACCACCGTACAGGATAATTCACGCCGGACATCCAATTTCACCTTAGGCCGTGCCACCATGAAAATCGAGAGATTGATATGGCGCAGCAGAGGCGCCAGACAGCGATTCATCAATCCTTCCCAAAGTGGGGTCCAGATCGGCCAAAGTATTTTGGCATCCCACTTCACCATTTCCCAACCGGAAATACGAAGCAGGTTGTCAAGATCTCCCCTCGATAACCAGTTCTGAGGAGGTGTGGGTGATTTGAGCCCGATTTTTTCAGCACTCTTCAAGATGGGAAGCCAAAGATGATTGAAAAAATTGAGCACGATGCGGGACCCTTCGTGCGTGACTCCCGAGAGTCGAGTCAGCACCTCCTGCACGTCATTCAGATCATTCACTAAGTCGGAGAGAATGATATAATCAAATTTTTCATCAGACTCGAAATCATGGGCATCCGCAACCTTGAACTCCAGATGCGGATGTCTCTCCGAAGCCGTGGAGATCATGCCTTCACTGAAATCAATGCCGAGCCCCCGTTCAGGTTCAAGCCCATTGAGCAGATCTCCAATTCCGCATCCTATTTCCAGAACCTTCATACCCGGGGGTACAAAAAAACGGTAATACCGCTTCAAAAGGGAATGGTAATGGCGCTGCATCTCACGGGGTCGATAAGATGCTCTTGACTCGTATAACGCCGGTCGATCGGTCATCGCAGAAATTTGTAACAGATGCCGTTCGAATTGCCAGAAAGATCGAATTGGAAAGGCAGGACCCGCACTCCAAAACGGCAAGGCTCGCTGTTCAGGGAGGAAGGGCTCGCTGCACTGCCATTCGGTTAAGGAATCAGGCACCCCTGAAGCTGGGGGCGTCGACCCCGGATCATTGAAATCGACATTCATTTC
The DNA here is from genome assembly GCA_012959985.1 of Verrucomicrobiales bacterium. GTDB lineage: Bacteria > Verrucomicrobiota > Verrucomicrobiia > Limisphaerales > DUCD01 > DUCD01. The sequence continues at coordinate 21,235 of DUCD01000220.1, forward strand.
TTCCCTATTCCGGCCTCGGCGCGGCCAGCTTCAGGGATGACGGTTTAAAAAACCTGCGGAAAATCCTTAACCGAATGGCAGTGGGGCTGGCTGTCCCCAGCGCGTCGCCTGAGCATTGAAAATGGCAATATACCAAGAAGAACCCCCACGAATATTGATATTCTATAGCTGGGACGGCGAAGTCCTGCCCTCTCTCTTTTTTATCAATGAAACAAGCCTGCAAAAACCTTCTTGCTGCTGGCAGCGGTTCATTGGCACAATCTGTTCTATTCGTTACTATTTCCTCAAGTTTAAGCGGGACATACTCTTGGTAAACAGAACCCACCGAAACAAACATAGTGAAGATCATCAGGAAAATCGCAGCTCGATTCCTTGGACTCGAACACACTCTTGCCGGTGAGGCCTCAATATTTTCAAGACTAACGGTATTCCTGGGACTGATCACTGGAATCCTGATCCTCCTATTCGGCGATGTCCTGTTAGGGCTTCACACTTTTTTTTATCGCGATTTCGGGATCTTTGGTTACCCACTGGCTCATTTCGTCAAGGAAAGCTACCTCAACGGTGAATTTCCGCTCTGGAATCCGTACAATAACTTCGGGATCCCCTTCCTCGCTCAATGGAATACTTTAGCCCTGTATCCGTTCTCTCTCTTCTACATACTCTTTCCATTGGCATGGGCTCTCCCGGTATTCTGCATCCTCCATTTGATTCCTGCCGGCGCCGGCGCCTTTTTGCTCGCCAGAAAATGGACTCGGAACGGGTTTGCAGCCACCTTCGCGGGTTTGGCATTTGCACTGAACGGCCTGACGATGAGTTTCCTTAAATGGCCTAATAACATCTCGGCATGGGCATGGATACCATGGGTCATTCTGCTCACCGAATGCGCTTGGAAACAGGGGGGGATTTATCTATTGATCGCCGCATTGTTCGGAGCGCTTCAGATGATGACAGGTGCCCCAGAAATCATTCTGCTGACATGGTTAATCGTCGCCTCAAACTGGCTCATTCAATTAATCATGCGAAAACAACCGCCCTCTAAGCTGGTGTTCCGCGGCATTTCCATATCGGCCATCATCATCTGCTTATGTGGCGCTCAACTTTTCCCTTTTCTACAGGTTTTGATGAACTCCCAGAGGGATACCGGTTTCAGCGACGCTACCTGGTCGATGCCGACATGGGGAACCGCCGGCTTCTTTCTCCCTATATTCGGCATGGTTCCCTCTTATCAAGGTGTCATGGCACAACTGGATCAGTATTGGATTTCATCCTATTACCCAGGAATTATCGTCTTTTTCGCGGCCTTTTGGGCCGCGCTTCGAATTCGAAGTGCCCGGACCATCTGGTTAGTTCTCATTGCCGCCATCGGCTTGTGGCTTTCATTCGGAAACCAAGGCGGCTTTTATCAATGGATTCGAGCCGTTTTCCCTCCCATCGGAATGATTCGCTTCCCGATCAAGTTCATTGTGATGAGCATTGTCGCCATCCCTTTTTTGGCGGCTTTTGCCTTAGCCAAATGGGACCGGGATGAAGATTGGGAGTTTTCATCCATTTTGGTCCCTGCAGGTGGTTTTTTGGCAATCATCCTTACCCTGTCGATCTTGGCATTTCGATTTCCAATTCTGGATTCCAACCCGATGTCCATTTTTTCAAACGCGACGGGCAGAATAATCGTGTTGGGTCTTTTTGTTGCCTTGCTGTTCCTGTCTAAACGATCAAAGAAACCCTCTCAAAAAACAAAGATTCAAGCCGCCCTATTGGCTCTCCTGGTTCTTGACTCCTGGTTCCATCTTCCGAATCTTAATCCACGCGCAGCCAGCTGGATCTATGACCGTGAACTCGCCTCTCAAATCCATGAGTTCGATGAAATGCCGTCCATCGGAAAATCCAGAGCCTTATTGACTCCGGAAGTGGAAGAAAGAATCGACCATCTTGTCATTGATTCAGCCGAAGAAGAGTATCTCTTCAGTCGAAAAAGTTTATTCTGCAATAGCAACCTTTTGGACGACATTCCTAAATCGGACGGGTTCTATTCTCTTTACCTTCCGGATCATACAAAAATCCTTGGTTGGATCCAAAGTCCCACTTTATCCCAAATCCAGGGCTTCCTGGATTTTTTGAGTATTTCTCATTTTTCAAGTTGGTCTTCTGAAAAAGGACTGCAGTGGCAAGAAAGAAAGAATTATCTACCGTGGGTAACCATCGGGCAAAGAGCGGAAAACATGACAAGTGCGGAGATCATCTCTAAAATTGCCTCCGTGGATTTCGATCCTACTGAAGTCGTTTTTGTGGAAGAAGAAAAAACAAAGGAGGCTCTGCCGAAAAGAGACCCGGACGCAACACTTACTGTAAAGGATTTTACAAATCGGAGAATTCTAATTGAGACAAAAACTGGAAAGCCGACAATGTTGGTGCTTTCTCAATCCTACCATGCAAACTGGAAAGCTTTGGTGAACCATAAAAAAACCCCGATCCTGAAGGTGAATGGCGGTTTCCAAGCGATCCGAATCCCCGAAGGAACAGCTTCAGTTCAACTCGTTTACCAAGATCTAACCTTCAAGTCGGGAATGATGATTTCCATTATGACCTTGTGCCTCGCTTTTGTTTTTCTGGCAAGAGACTTCAGAATTATCTGCGCAAAGCTGAAATAGTTGATTGAAACAATACAATGGATCACAGCGTGTGTCCGTAAGATGAGAGGTACATGTAGCCAACGTTACCCCAACGTCTCCCACAGTAAAAATCCCCCCACCAGGACAATCAGGTGTGAATTTAATCCATTTATCAGTTCCGAAAATATCGGCACTCAAAACAGGAGCTCCACTGCTCATATTATGCTCCATTCCCCACTGCTGCTTCGCAGATTCAATCTGGGACAGGTTTTCTATACAAATCTGCTGTTGAGCACTTTCACGATAACGAATGAACATCGGCGTTGCAATCGATACGACCAAGCCGATGATCACCACAGTGATCATGATTTCAATCAGCGTGAATCCCTTAATTATTTTTGGTTTTGCAATTATAGCTACACATTGTTGGCATTCAAAACGGGGAAGAGCCTGAGGCTGGATATCCAGCCTCAGACCGAATCTACGCTTACAGAAAAGGTATTAGCCCGAATTTCTCAAAGTTCTTATTGTACTCGGACCGGAAATGCAGTAAATTTTTCGTATGGATAAACTTACAACAACGACACTTCCAACCCGAGACAAAACA
>DUCD01000221.1:0-648 GCA_012959985.1 Verrucomicrobiales bacterium
ATGATGGCTTCGACGTAGTATTTCTGACCGGCTACCAACTGGATTCCGGCCGGATGCAATGTATCTGACAAATTCTCCGGAGCGGCTGCATCCCGACGAGAAAGGCTTCCGAATGTTCGGACCGGGTTCCAACCCGGTTCCAGTGCAATCAACTGCGAGTCGCCCGGACTTTCATTCGTACTGATGTAGAGTTCAGCGAAATCATCTGCTGCAATCGAAAACCGATAAGCTCCAGTTTCGGCAGGATGAATGAAACCGTACAGAACCACAGCATAGTTATCGAAGAAATCACTGGCCGGTGCCACGTTGATGTCTCCGGTATTCGGAGTTTCAAAATAGGTGGCAAATTTGCCCTGATCGTCATTGCGAAGTGGTAGAGTAATCGTATCGAAGCGGAACTTACCTCGGAATTGTGGTTCATAAAAACCCAAGTCTACATTGGGACCATCCCAAGCGATACGAGTCAAACCACCGTCAATTTCAACCATTCCTTCTGGCGGAAATGCTGGACCCTCAGGCACGGAGCCTGCGAGTACTTTAATGTTGTCGATGGCCCACCACCAATCATTCACCGCTTCATACCCAAAGGAAACGACCATGGATTGAGCACCGAAAGGATTTCCAACAGGAACCGTGATGGTTTCGTCG
>DUCD01000221.1:658-4072 GCA_012959985.1 Verrucomicrobiales bacterium
CCTTGAAGGCGGGGTCATCACTTTCCGAGTTGAAGCGCAACAAATCGATTTCATCTCCCCCATCAAAGGAAACCGTGAGCCAACCTTTCTGAGGTGTTTCCTGACGCCAGCTTGAATCGAACTGAAAAATCAGGGTGTTCGCCTCTGAATCGGCAATATCGATTGCGGGTGTGGAGAGGATAGTGACCATAGGCGTGCTGTCGCCTTGGCTGGGACCACCGAGGTCATCCCATTCGTCACCATCAGCAATGGCGATCACACCGGTTCCCTTGGTAAAAGAGTCACGGCTTTGGCCGCCGGCAGCATTCCAGAATGCAGGATCGGCAAATGACCAACCCTTCCATTCCGTCACACCAACACCGGGAGTGTCGAAATCGGGCACACCACTGTCATCAATACTCCAGCCTGCGGGAGCTTCCTTAGTCCAGACATTGTCAGCCGCCGCTTCATCAACACTAGATCCGAGGGTGAGGTTGTCAAAGTTCTCTTCGAATATCGGAGCGGCACTGCCGGTAACATCGATATTGTCAATAGCCCACCACCAGTCGTTCACACCTTCGTAACCGAAGGAAATGACCATGGAACCGGCACCTGACGGGTTATCAATGGGAGCGGTGATTGTTTCGTCGAGATCGCTCGATTTGAAGGCGGGGTCAGCGCTTTCGGAATTGAAACGAAGCACATCGATTTCAGCTCCACCATCGAAAGAAACGGTAACCCAACCTTTCTGAGGTGTTTCCTGACGCCAGCTTGAGTCGAATGCCAACAAGACACTGTTACTGCCAATCCCGTCGAGAGAAATGGGGGGAGTGGAAAGGAGGGTGACCATCGGTCTGGTATCCCCTTGGCTGGGACCACCGAGATCATCCCATTCGTCACCATCGGCAATGGCAATGACGCCCGTTCCCTTGGTGAACAAGTCACGACTTTGACCGCCGGCAGCATTCCAGAATGCGGGATCGGCAAAGGACCAACCCTTCCATTCTGTCACACCTACACCGACAGTATCAAAATCGGGAACACCACTGTCGTCAATGGCCCATCCATCAGGGGCGGTTTTAGTCCAGACGTTGTCCGCAGCCGCTTCATCAACACTTGAACCGAGAGGCAAACTGTCGAAATCCTCAAAAAATAGACTGATTGCTCCGGCTCCCAGGATGACTTTCAATTGGGCATCACTTGAAGATACGGTGCCGGCTGAATTACTCACGTCGACACTGTATGGACCTGCATCATCGCTTGAAACAGAATCGAATACCAAGGTATCGCCTGTGGCTCCATCAATAGCTACCCGGTCATCACCTCGACCGCTAAACCATTGATAGGACAATGGTGGAGATCCTGCGGCTACTACACTAAAAGTGAAAGCACCCCCTTCAAGAGCATCGCCACCTTTCGGGTTCTCTGTAATAGCCGGAGGAACAGTACCGGCGCTGACAACCAAGTTATCAATGGCCCACCACCAGTCATTACCGGCATCGAACATTCCGAAGGTTATAACCGCTTCTGAGGCACCGGCTGGATTACTCATCGGCACCGTGACGCTTTCATTGGTTAAATGGTCATGGTAATTTGGGCTGCCAGTATCAGACACCCACAGAAGAATTTGCTGAGGTTCTCCGCCATCATAGGAAACTGTGATACGACCAGACTGGTGATAATTACCGTCGAATTCAGGTCTCCAACTTGAATCAAACTTCATGAATGCTGAATCCGGAGCGATACCAGTTAAGTCAATCGGTGGCATGGTAATGTCGGTTACATACCAACCATTTTCTGCCGAATTAGCATGAGCTGCATCATCCCATTCGTCAGGATCGGCAACCAGGACAGCACCGACAGCTTTGGTGAACTCGGAGCGGCGTTGGTCACCGGCGGCTTGTGTCCACCAGGAAACATCGGCAAAACTCCAACCGGCCCACTCGGTTACACCATGGTTATCATCCGTTTCGATACCGGGAACTCCGCTGTCATCGGACACCCATCCAGGAGGGCCCTGTTTGACCCAAACCTTTTCACCGAATGTTCCTTCATCCACATTGGGACCAAGTTCCAGACCTTCGAAATCTTCCACTAGCAGAGCCGCGACAAAGGAATGGGAACCGCTTTTTGCAGTGCTGACTCCTTCCAACACTTCTGTCCATGAAATATCAATCGTGTGCTCGGTTCCAGGAGTGAAGGCCCCTGGATTGGCAAGAATGACGTTGATAATTTCACCGGAAGTTGTGATGGAGGGACTGACCGCGCTGCCATCGATATTCAAAACTATATTGGTCACTTCTGAATCACCAGTATTGATAATGGCTCCGACATCGGTTTCGCGATCAGCATCCTCGGCAGAGGGAATAAACCCATCTAGAAATGAAGGTACGGGAGGAATTTCCTGAGGAATTCCGGCCGCCTGAGGACCTGCGAGAGCCGCAACCTGACCATTGGTCAAGGCACCGTTGAGCAACTGGATACTGTTAACGAATCCAGCTTGTGTTTCGTCATTGTCATCGGCAAACAAAGTAAAGGAAGCAAAAGGGAAGAATGCCCAGCGAAGATCGGGGTCATTTCCGGGAATGACTTGTGACCCGACTCGGAAACCGTCGATGTATTTGCGGATTTCACGTTTGTCCCAATTGATCGAAAATACGACTCGATGCCATTCGTCCGGTGTGAGATTACCGTCAGAGGAGTCTCCGTATCCCAACCCGTTGTCGGCTCCAATCCAGAGTTCCGCATCATCAGCGCCAGCGACCGATCCTCCGTCGACATATTCGAAAAGCGCTCTCTTCTGGTCGGTGGATCCCACCGGAAAATAGATATCGTAAATAATACTCCAGTTATTGACACCAAAGACATCAACATTGGGAGTCAATCCTTCCCCGTTGGGTACGACATCATCAATGAAGGCCAACACGCCCTCCCCAAGCACTGTTTTGGGGAATTCCATGACCTGGGCAGAACTGCCGTCAATATCACCAATCCCAAAACCGCTGGTGGTGTTGAAATTGAAAGCGCCCCCGATAATCTGCATATCGTTGCCGACGGTTGCTTTGAAACCGTTTCCGGAATCATTGAAATCCCACTGACCCAGAATGCTCTGGCCGTGAGCGGACAAGACGACGAACCATGCGCCGACAAATAGGGATACGAATAGCCTGTATCGATTTTTCATAGGTTTGTTTTTTGTTTCTGATCAAAATTCAGTCTCAATGTCGAGAGAGATAGCGGTAACTTTCAATCTCTAAAGACTTTACCTGTGCGGTGATTATTGAATAATGATCAGAAATTATTAGCTTTTCAATGATTTTTATTGCCCCTTTTTTGCGCTTAACCGCATAAAATCCGGGCAATCATAGGTAAGGAAGTAAAAGAGGGGATTCCCCCGCAGAGGCGCCGGACACTGTCATTAGTTTTAGGGGTCCA
>DUCD01000222.1 GCA_012959985.1 Verrucomicrobiales bacterium
CAATTACTAGACAAGAAGTCCACCAATTTTGAAAATAATCGCCCCGCCACCGATATTTCCGAAATCCACAGATCTTATAGTGACAGAATCTCGAGTGCCAATCGGCCCAAGTGTAACAGCACTTACTGGAACCTCCAGATACCGAGGTTCCGGAGAAAGAACCAAAACGGTGAGTTTATAATCAGAATCATGCGGGAGGACTCTGGCGACAGCATTGGTCACCTTTAATGAGGATTTTGGATGAACCTCGGTCACGGCTGAAGTAATTTCGATGGCGAAGTCCGGTGCTACAGCGGCACAAGCCTGAGCCACAGCGACGGTCACCGACGAGTCTATCGTTGCGGCAATGGCAGCAATTTGAGGTGAGATTTCGGGATACCTCTTAGCAATTGTGGCGGCAGAGGATACCAACACTCTTTCGTTTCGTTCGTAAACAGCCTTCAATATGGCCTCTACAGCCTCAATCCGGTTTTCTACAGAAACGGTACCAACCAGCTCTGCTGCTTTAGGGGCAATCTCTATGAATGATGTTTTGTCGAATGAATGTTTGTAATCAAACGTTTCCCCAGCGACAGCAGTAACAGTGACTGCCATCCCAATTGATGCTGTCAGTAGTAAAACGCCTATCGACTTAATTGGTTTCCTCTTCATATCGTGAATCAAATTTACCTTGGTTTGTAATCCCTGCGGGTATCAATAGTTTAAAGTGGTGAAGCCGTCAATAAAAAAAGTGTAGTAAGGGCATCTTTTCGAGCCAGGTCGAATTTTGTATACCACAGTTGATAATCAACAATGTACACCCCCTTACAGTCAACAATAATCGCAAGGGCATCTTGAACCCATACCACTGAAAAATGACCTGTTTTGCACTGAAATAATGTTATTACGGGATTCACGAATCTTTGAGATATTGTCATTGGATTCAATGCCAGCTAAGATGGAGCCACATGAATTCTAGTGAAGTTCTTGATGTTTTCCGTAAGACAAACGCCTTGCTGGATGGTCATTTCATCCTGAGAAGCGGGCGTCACAGCCGACAGTTTTTCCAATGTGCCAAAGCATTGCAACAAATGCCGACGGTTGAAAAACTGGGGAAGGCTCTTATGGAGAAAGTCCTTCCGGCCCAACCGGATACCGTTCTTGCACCGGCGATGGGAGGTTTGGTGATTGGACAGGAGGTAGCTCGACAGTTCGGTTGTCGGTTTATTTTTCTCGAAAAAGTCGATGGAGTCCTGGAACTGCGAAGAGGCTTCAGCATGGAAGAGGGCGAAAAAGTCCTTATAGTCGAAGATGTTGTCACACGGGGCGGACGGGTTACCGAAACCATAAACATTGCGCGACATCATCAAGCTGATATCCTGGGAGCAGCCATCCTGGTCGACCGGTCAAATGGAGAGGTCGATCCGGGAATACCGATATTCAGTTTGATCCGCATGAAGGTTGAGACCTTTTCACCAGACAACCTGCCCGAAGACCTGAAGGCCATTCCTACGATGAAACCCGGTAGTTCATGATGCCGAAATCAATGCTGATACGCGGTCTGGTCGCCCTTTTTACCCTCGGCGCTTTCATCGTTGTCTACAACCGGGCCATGCCCAATACCCGGAAAAGCCTCCAACAAAATCGTTTCAAAAATACGCTTCCTTCTCTTCCAGATTCTACTATCGCAGGCTCATCCACTTCAGGTCCTCCCCCCCAATACGGTCCTGTGAATGAAGAGACCATCAGGAAAGTTGAAGCAGAAGAGGCAAAACGAAATGAATTGGATCGAACCGTCTGGGAACCCGAGTTGAAGGCTCTATATTATGGAGATGTCTTCAATCAACTTTGGGATCAATTGAACCAAGCCGATGAAACCGGGACAACGGCTTTGATTCTGGCGGATTTCCCTTTTTCCAGGCTGATTCTCCCCCTTGATTTCCACAAAAGACAACTCGAAGTTGGTATCACCGTATTCGAACAGAATTCAGGCGCTCCGAAAACAGAATGGTCACCGGAAGAATGGAAGCAATCGCTTAGAGAATGGGAACAGCAGGGCTACCGTCTTAGACAATCAGAATGGCGCCATGCCGAATTCGATACATCTTCCCCAGCCCAACCAAGCTCGAGATTTCAGGTGACTCTGGATCTGGAAAACACCAGAAATTCCGTTTTGCTGACGGTGAAAACCGATTTACAGGTCACATGGCCCCCCTTGTCAGACGGTTCAAGAATCCCCTTGAAAATCGAATTGAACCGCTTGGAAATCCTTCAACAGAGAAATTCTCCCTTTTTTGAACACATACTTTCTCAGGATATCACCCTGAAGAAACGTCCCGAACTCAGTGACTTCCTGATTGTCGCCGATTTGGACAACGATCTGAAAAATGAGATTATCATCCCCGGAATAAACCTTGTGATCAACTTTGATGAAACCGAAACAGTTCATCGACAACTTCTCTTCGAATACCCTCCATCTGTGGTCTATGCGTCCATTGCAGCCGACTTTACAGGTGATCGTAACGTGGACTTCATCGGGGCTGTAACAGAGGGCCTGCTTCTCTATCGGGGAAAGGGCGAAGCTCGTTTTTCGTCCCGCCCGGAATTCATCCGGTTCTCAGAGCAATCTATGTTCGATCCTTTTACCTTGACGGCAGGCGACATCGATTCAGACGGGGATCTGGATCTCTGGTTGGGGCAATATAAAATCCCCTACCGGTTTGGTCAAATGCCAACACCTTATTACGATGCTAACGACGGGTTCCCGGCTTTCCTGCTGATCAATGACGGCAAGGGGCAGTTCACAGACCAGACGGAAGAAAGAGGCCTGGCAAGCAAACGGAACCGCAGGATGTACTCGAGTTCCTTTGTAGACTTGGATGATGATTCAGATCTCGATTTGGTGATGGTCAGCGATTTTGCCGGGATGGATGTTTTTTATAATGACGGGAATGGATATTTCCACGATGTGACAACAGCGATTCTGGATGAGAACAAACTCTTCGGGATGGCCCATAGTATTGCTGATTTTGATGGAAACGGCCATTGCGACATGATGGTGATCGGGATGACTTCCTTTGCCGCTGATCGATTGGAATTCCTGAACCTCGGACGACCGGAATTTCCCGAACATCAGCGAATGAGACCCATCATGAGCTACGGAAACCGAGTGGTTCTTGCAAAACGAGACCGGTTTGAACCAGCATCTTTTGAAGCACAATTGGCCAGAACCGGTTGGTCATGGGGTGTCACAGCCATGGATTTTGATTTGGACGGTGACCTTGACCTCTATATTGCCAATGGTCACCAGAGCAATCGCTCAGTCAGGGAACATGATTCCGTATTCTGGAGACACGATATTTATGCAGGCAGCTCGGAAACCAACGAGATCCTTTCCGTGTTTTTCCAAGCCGTAATGAACCGAAGTATGGCCACAGGACAATCCTATGGCGGTTATCACAAAAACCAACTCTTCCTAAACCAACAGAACACCTCATTCACCAATATCGGCTTTCTCAGCGGTTGCGGCTTGGAAACAGACAGTCGCAATGTGCTGTCAGATGATTTCAATTCCGACGGACGATCGGATCTCTTCCTGATTACCTACGAATCCTGGCCGGAAAACCAACAAACCCTCCATGTTTTTAAAAACCGGATTGAAACAGAAAATCATTGGATCGGCTTCAATCTGAATGACCAAATCCTCAAAAAATCTCCCATAGGTGCCACGGTCAGGCTTGTTTCTCAATCAGGCCAGCAAATCCGTAAGTTGGTCACCGGAGACTCTTACCGGGCACAACATTCAAACCGGGTAGTTTTTGGACTGGGAATGGATGAACATGTGAAAGAATTGCGAGTCAAATGGCCGGACGGCTTTTCAATCAAATTCGAAAACCCGGAGATAGACCGCTATCACCTGCTTCAAAGGGAATATTGAACTCGGCAAGTTAGGGCATTCTCCTGACACTGTTATTGGCAGAATTTCGAGGTAGGTGTGATTAAAAGAGCGGGGAGAGGACAGGTTAACGCCTTGAACTGTAGCGTGCGCTGTCCTCAGCGCATTTCCAGTGATACAGCGGTGTT
>DUCD01000223.1:0-8773 GCA_012959985.1 Verrucomicrobiales bacterium
AAAGCTGAATGCAAACCGGGTCGTCGGCAGCTCCTTCTTAGAACTCATCGAAAATAGGTAGCATTTTTAGTAATAGAGAACCAGATAAATGAGGATTGACTATAGGCAACAAGACGGGGTGTACTGATAAGCCAAAAGAAAAACCGTCATCAGGCTGGCATTGTGTTTTCGAATAGGATAGCATGCCATATTCTCATCAAATTGATAGGGACTGCGATTATTTTGAACATCCGGATCTGTTGGGTATTGAAAAAATGAGAAATCTGCTTTCCCTGCTCGAGTGTATTGCTTGTTCCGCATCGCCTCTATGACCAAAGCGATTACGAGTGTGGCAGTAAGGATGCTTGTCGCGGAAGTCGGGATCAGTAGCAATGATCCGATTGAGGGTTGTCTTCCGGAGTTTGCGTATCCGAGGGTATACACTGAACCGGGGGAATCTGCGCCTGCCAAATTGGCAACGCTCACTAAACCTGACGAAAGGAGGATTAAATTAGGAGGAGTAGGTGATGGCATTCAGGAGGTGGGTCCTGGGAAGTTCACCGGAGACTTCTATTGCGAAGGAAAGGGTCAACTATTTGCCGGTGGCATGCGCAATCCTTATGGGGTTGATTGTAATGAAGGAGACCTGCAATTATTGCGCAGGGTCTCCTCTTTGCTCAGGATTAGGAGATCCCAACTGAGTGCCGATATTTTATGATTGATATGAAAAACCGATGCAATGTCTCAAAACCGAAAGCAATCATACAGAGAGTTCCTGATGCGGCGTTTACTTTGATAGAACTACTCGTCGTTATTGCGATCATTGCTATTTTGGCGGGCATGCTGCTTCCGGCCCTCTCAGCAGCCAAGGAGAAAGCCAAACGCGCGAAGTGTTCCAGTAACCTAAGACAATTGGGCATGGGAATTATTCTCTATGCCGGTGACAACAACGACAAACTTCCTCCGCCTGAATTTGATCCGGAACGATTGCCCAATTCAGATCCGTGGCGTGGCTATGTTGTTTTCGAAGGTGGGCGGGGAGGAGCACCCGCCGATCAGAACAATCCTAAGAACCTCGGCTATTTGATAGTCGGGAATTATGTCAAAAACGGTGAATTGTATTATTGTCCGAGCTTGAAACATGACGACAACATTCAGATTGTTCTTGAGAAAAAGCATTACGAAAGCGCTCAGGTACCCTGGCCGATGAACAGCACCAAAGCGAGTCCGCGAGTGCGAACCGCCTACATGTACTACCCTCAGACAAACAAGAAAGTTAACGGCGCCCGCGCCCGCTTGGGGTGGACCGAAGTCGCCCGGAAACAAGTGGAACTTACGGCTGACCGCTCGATGGTCACCGATCTGATATACACCTACGGGACTCTCGCACATACGACTGGAAAAACACCTCAAGGCTTGAATGTCATCTGGGGGGATGGCCATGTTTCATTCACCTCAACTCCGGCAGCCTTTAATCCCGTATTGTGGGGCGGCACCGGTGGCGATCCCAGTAGTCAGACTCCGGGGGACAATCCCAACAAATGGCGATCCATTGCTTCTCTTCTACGACCTTGAGAAGGGCGTGGTTAAAAGTGCGTGGAGAGGTCAGGTTAACGACTTGAACTGTAATGTGCGCTGTCCTCAGCGCATTTCCAATGAAATCAGCGGTTTTTTCGGCTGAGGACAGCCGACGCTACAGCAAATCATTTCCCGCACTTTTAATCGCATCCTTGGCAGTAAGGTTGGACTGGTAGACCCATGTTATATTTGATAAAGTATTTTTTGAAAAATATTTTCGCCACAAACTCATGAAACATACAAATTTTTCGGGTTCTTTCTGCGTTTTCCTCTCTTTTTTTTACTGTTGTTTCTTCGACGTCAAATCGACAGAAGCTGCTAATGATCAGTCGATAAAGGGTAGCAAAGCAATGGTCTACCGCGATCAATGGGGTGTACCACACATTTACGCCGACACGCGTGAGGCGGGCATATACGCCCTTGGCTATTGTCAGGCCCAGGATCGATTGGAAGACATTTACAAAGCAGTCCGAACCGGTGTCGGTTCTAATGCAGAGGTTTTTGGCGCAGAGCATGTCCAAATGGATTATATGGTACGGTTATTCCGCAACACTGAATTGGCGGAGGCTGCCTGGGAAAGGCCTCACCGGAATTGCGCATCATCGGTGAGAGTTTCATGCGAGGAATAAACGCCTATGTTGCCGATCATCCAGAAGAGAAACCCGCATTCGCCATTGACCTGGAGCCTTGGCATTTGATTACCATTGGCAGAGCTATGATCATGCGCTGGCCCATTGGGACGATCATGGGTGACTTGAAGAATAAGGACAAACGCCCCAAACCTGATATGGGATCCAACCAATGGGCTGTCTCTCCTAAGCGCTCTGCTACCGGAGGCGCGATCCTCTTAACTGATCCACACCTGACATGGAAAGGGCTCGCTGTATTTTATGAGGCACGAGTCCATGCCGGCGACTTGCATATGAATGGTTTCTTCCTGGTCGGATCTCCCATCATGGGGTATGGGCACGGCTTAAATGTCGGTTGGGCACCGACTACTGGCGGCCCGGATACAGGGGATGTTTACCAAATGAAAATACGAATGTGGGGACCTCTACCTCAATATGAATACGATGGCAGGTGGCGCATGATGGAGGCATCCGTTGCGACCATCAAAGTCAAAGAGGGAACGGATGTGCTCATGCCGATACTCCGCACCCATCTGGGTCCACTCATCAGTGAACCCGATTTTAAGAAGGGTGTTGCCTATGTCGGTGCGTCTCCCTATCTCGAATCGACCGGCCTTTTTGATCAAATTCTGAAAATGTGTATGGCGAAGGATGTGCATGAATTTGCCCATGCGATCGCTATGAACGAACTCATGGAACAGAATCTCATGTACGCCGACACATCGGGTAATATAGGTTATGTGCGTATTGGACGTGCTCCGGTTCGACCCAAGGGTTACGATTGGAATGCACCGGTGCCGGGCCATACATCCGCCACGGCCTGGCTGGGCATTCACCCGTTTGACGACTTGGTGCAGATTCTCAATCCCGAACAGGGCTACATGCAGAATTGCAATATCAGCCCCAATAACATGATGATCGGATCTCCCCTGACAAAGGACAAATACATCGATTATCTCTATAATGTCACGTGGGACATCACCAACCCTCGAGGTAAACGCATCCGTAAACTCCTTCACGAAAACCCCCAAGTCACTCCAGAGGATGCCTTGGCTTATACGACGGATATCTACGACATTCTCTCGAAACCGTGGCAGCGTGCCCTGCGACAGGCTATTGCTGCAAAGGGGCAAGCGCATCAGAACTATCCAGACATTAATGCAGCAGCGAAAAGGATCCTCGCTTGGGATGGACGTTTTACCGTTGATGCCATCGGCGTTCCTCTCTACAAATTCTGGCGAATCAACTGTTCGCGTAACGGCAAAGTGGATGTAGTTGCCATCTCAAAAAGTGAAGAACTACCCGTTGAACAGGAACTGCTTATTCTTGAAATTCTGCAAGAAACGATTGTTGAAATGAAAAAGAAATACGGCAAATGGGATATGGCATGGGGCGACATACATAAGGTCGGACGAAAGGGGCAATTTTTCCCCGTTCCCGGTGCCGATTTCAATGGCGGAGTCGACGGTCCTAATTTCTCGGAAACACTTTTTGATGTGAAATCAAAAACCGATAAAACCAATCCAAAACTGGAAATTGCCTACAGCGGTTCCATGGCCATGATGCTGATGTTCTTTAGCAAAAATGGCATCGAGTCTCATACCTGTGTACCCTGGGGCCAAAACGCCGATCCCCAATCTCCGCATTTCATGGACCAAGGCCGCGAGCTCTATTCTCAGCGCAAACTCAAACCCACTTTGTGGACGAAACAAGCACTGCTGAATAGTTTCATTGAGTCAAAACTTGTACTCGAAACCTCCATAGTAAGTCCATGAATGCATCGAGAAGAATCAGTCCTTACCTGATAGTCAGTCAATTTCTGGTTATGTCAAATATATCCTTGCCGGCGTCCAATGTTGGCAAGGATTGGGGTGTGGAGCGGAAGTCCTACCTGGATCCGGTAACCGGAGTGGAAATTTGGGAAATGACACGAGGACCAGCTGCGGCCGATAATCTCTATTTCCATTTCTCGAATTTTACGGCCGACAACCGTTTTCTGATTTTCACTTCTGATCGCTCCGGAGTTCAACAGTTGTACCGGGCAAATGTTCAAAACGGACGTATTGTACAACTGACAGATGAAGCGGAAGTAAATGCTCGATCCGCCTGTCCGGATCAGACTGTAGCGAGTCGACTTTACTATTTACGTGGTCCGGAAATCATCGCCTTGCAGATTCATGATTTCACGACTCGCGTGGTGGGAGAAATACCGGAGCCTCATATGGGTGGATTTCAGCAACCGACACAAAGCTCCGACGGTAAATGGTTAGCATTGGGAAAACGTCGAGATTCCACGACGTGGGAGATTGGGCTGATGAAAATTGAAACAGGAGAATATCGTACCGTCATTACTCAAGGTTTTCAAATGGGACATGTACAGCACAGTCCAACCGATTCCATTATTTTTTTCGTCTGGGAAACAGGCGGTTTTGCTCCACAACGTTCCTGGTTGGTGAACACCGACGGTACTGGAAATCGTCCCTTTTATTTTCGGACCAAACCGGACGAATGGTTTACGTCTGCAAAGGAATGGGTCACTCACGAGGCTTGGATTAACGATACCGGTGAAATGACAATGATCAACGATAAGGTCGGTGTGATGCTGGTCAATAAGGACGGTAGTTCGCGAATTGTGCGGGAAGGACATTATTGGCACTGCGCCGCTAGACCGGATGGCAAATTCATTGTAGCAGATGATTTCGATGGCCGATTATGGCTGATGGAATCCGCTACGGGGAACATTCGATTGCTGGCAACCGGCTTACGTGACAAGACACGCATCCATTCTCATTCCTCTTTTGATCGTCTAGGACATTATGTGCAGTTCCGATCAGGGCGACAGCACGAAACAGTAGCTCTGATTGACCTGCGTCAGCTACCAGAACAAGACTGGCTCCAGTTACCTGAAAACCCAAGCAACCGATAGGCAAACCATGAAAATGAAAGTTTCTTATGGATAAAATCTGTATTATCTGTGGCACCGATGTGTCTGATTTACCCAGGGTTCGTGATGACCAGGAAAGATATTATTGCGAGGACTGCTACAATCAGGCTCAGGAACCGAGTAATGTGACGCAACAAAACGGCCCCGCGGCCTCAACCGGGGTTGAGGCCGAAGAGGTTTCTACATCCGAGCCGATACGTGCCCAAATAGTGGCGTCCAGCGGCAAGGCGGTGGCGACTGGCCTGGGGACGAATGCCGAACGGGTCGAATGGAAATTATTAATATGGAAAGGGATCCTGTCGGCAAGTATTACAGGATTTATACTTTCGTTCTCACTTTCTTCAATCCCCATGTACAGGCGCTTCAATGGTTGAAAAAGCAAATAGGGCACTCAACCAGACTGTAGAATAATTTGACTTCATGATTTTGGTTTTCCAATTAACCGGTATACAGGTAAAATATAAAGAACTAAGGATTATGCGAGTATAAGACGAAAGAATGGCTGAACGGGTTACAAATTATGTTTCTAGGCATTGAAATCGGTGGGACCAAACTCCAACTTGGAGTCGGGACTGGTAATGGAGGAGTGCTTGAAGCCCGGGAACGAACAGATGTAGACAAGACCAAAGGAGCCGAAGGCATTCGCCGGCAAATTGTTCAGATAGCACCGGCGTTGATTCAAAATTACGGAGTTCAAACGATAGGAATTGGTTTCGGGGGCCCCGTCAACGCGACGGGCGGACATACCATTAGAAGTTTTCAGATAGAAGGATGGAACAATTTCCCCCTCAGCGAATGGTCCGGAAAGACTTTGGGTTTGCCGACTTCAATTGAAAATGATTCCAATCTGGCAGGTTTGGGAGAAGCACGGTTCGGTGCAGGAAAAGGGAAGAAAGTAGTGGTTTACAGTAATATAGGTAGTGGCATTGGTGGCGCCTTGGCTATCAATGGTGAATTATACCTTGGCGGTGGCAGGGGAGCCGTCCTTGAGATTGGGCACCTGAGACCCGGCCTCGACGCTGAATCAGCCGAGCAGACGGTCGAATCCATGGCCAGTGGTTGGGGTATTGAGGAACAATTGAAGGCAAGATTGCGTTCGAATACTGCAGGGGAGGAAGATTCCAGGGATCACTTAATAAACCTCTGCGATGGTGATCTCAATCGCTTGACTGGAAAAATAGTTGTTGAAGCGGTTGTCGATGGAAATAGGGTGGCAGAATTTATTTTAAATCAAGCCATTCGAACTTACGGTTGGGCACTTGCTCAGACGGTGACGCTGTTGGCCCCCGATGTCATTGTAATTGGCGGTGGCATCGCTCAAATCGGGGAGGCTCGATTCCTTGCACCCCTTCGCTTAGAAGTCGAGCGCTACGTTATTCCGCCCCTTCGAGGATGTTACGAAATTATTCCCGCTGCTCTGGGTGAAGAAGTCGTTGTTCACGGCGCAATTGCGATGGCGGCAGATGCGGCAAAACTGAATGTGTAAACGCTATGAAAAAATCGATACTCCTCATTTGTCTGCTTTTTCTTTCCACTGGATTGATTACATTTTCTCAACAACAAGCCAAGGGGAAATCACGACAAAAGCCTAAGACAGTTCGTGTCCCTGAAGGAGTAACGGCGCAACGCAACATCTCTTATGTCGTTAATGGTCACGAGCGTCATATGCTCGACCTCTATGTTCCTAAAACGGCTAATGGCCCCTTGCCGTTAATCATTTGGATTCATGGAGGCGGGTGGCAAAAGGGTAGTAAGGACGGCTGCCCTCCACTCCGCAAAGGCTATACGGAACGAGGTTTCGCCGTGGCAAGTATCAATTATCGTCTCAGTGGCCATGCAAAGTTTCCGGCACAGATTGAAGACTGCAAGGCCGCCATACGATGGTTACGTGCACATGCGAAGGAAAACAACCTGGATCCTAGTCGTTTCGGCGTGTGGGGAAGTTCCGCAGGCGGGCATTTGGTTGCGCTCGTTGGTACCAGTGGTGATGTGAATGAATTCGACGTAGGTGCAAATCTCGAACAATCCAGTAAAGTGCAAGCCGTGTGTGATTACTACGGGCCGACTGACTTCAAAGTCTTTGTGACAACGACGGGTTACGAGTCGCATGCCGGCACCCATTCTCCCGAGGCAAAGCTGATTGGTGGTGCCGTGTTGGCGAACAAAGAAAAGGCCGCACGATTGAATCCCATTACCTATGTGACAGAGGATGATCCTCCCTTCCTGATCGTCCACGGAGATAAGGACCGTATCGTGCCGATAAACCAGAGTCAGCTATTATTCGTTTCATTGAAAAATGCTCGAGTAAGCACCCATTTCCATACAATCCATGGAGCCGGACATGGTAGGCCCGGATTCAGTGCTCCTGATATCGAAGCGATGGTTCTTGAGTTTTTCGACAGACATCTTAAGTCAAAATCAGGATCTCAGGGAACATGGGAAGCGTTTTCATCCGAAAGCACCGCCGTCGGAAATGCGGATCAAAGAGGTGAAAAGAAGCCATGACATCTTAGCTGCGATCGATAACGAATGAACGTGATTTCTGAAGCCTGGCTCCAGATTATTGGCTCAATATTCGTAATCGAATATGGGATGGCGTTTTGGGATTACGGTAGATGCGTTGGGTGGCCTTGTGAAAATCGCTTTCGGTTGCTTTATAGATATCAGTGAATTTCTGAGGATTGCGGTCAATCAACGGAAACCAGGAACTTTGTACATGAACCATGATTCGATGACCTTTACGAAAGGTGTGGTAAGCATCGGGCATGACATACTCAACTTTCGTTATTTTTCCCGGAGTGAATGGTTCTGGATTTTCGAAACTGTTGCGGAATTTGCCGCGCATGCCTTCCCCACGGACGAGCTGTTGGTATCCTCCCATATGGAGACCTGCGGGAGTGGAGTCCCGGTTGGGGAAATCACCAGAGTAAACATCAATTAATTTCACCACCCAATCGGAATCCGTACCCGTGGTCGATACTTGAAGATTGGCCGAAATGGAGCCGGCTAAGGTGATATCAGCATCCAGAACATCGGTTTGATAAACCATGACATCGGTGCGAGTTGAAGCAAAGCGTTGATCGTCGAGCATATGCTCACGTGTCATCCCAATGGCTATGTTGGGGATAAAAGGCACTGGTTTGGCAGGATCGCTGATATACTCGTCAAAGCCTTCATTGGCTTTGGGCGGCTCGAAGGATAGTTTTCCATTGCCATGGAAATAGAGTGATCTTTCTTTCGTGTTTTCGGGGGGCCATGAATCGTAGCGCCGCCACTGACAGGTGCCGGTCTCGAAGACGTAAGCTTCGGGCAGATTTGGATCTTCGCCATCTTTGAGGAAGTGTCTGAGAAACGGCAACTCAATATTGTTTCGATAAAACTCGGAGGTCTTGGAATGGAAACTCACGTTTCCTAAGTGATCGCCGTCGCCTCTTGACCATCCACCATGAGCCCAGGGGCCCATAACAAGCACATTGAAACCGTCAGGGTTCTTTTCTTCAACCGATTCATAGATTTTGAGTGGACCATATAAATCTTCAGCATCGAACCACCCGCCAACAGTCATGGTCGCGGTCTTCACGTTGTGGAGGTGTGGAAGAATATTACGATCCTGCCAGAAACTGTCGTAAGTGCCGTGTTCCAT
>DUCD01000223.1:8783-23717 GCA_012959985.1 Verrucomicrobiales bacterium
CTGGAAATTCTTAATGAAATGCTCAATTCCTTCCAAAAGGAAATGTTGCCTTTGAAGTGCTTTTCCTCGGCGTTGGATAGAGGGCCGAGATTGAGATAAAATTCGTAACCGTCGGGAGTCTTGTAATCGAATGGGACTGATCGCATTCGAGTAGGTTCCTCCAGAGTTTGCCCAAAACCGGAAAGGAAACGAAAAGCGTGGGCGAGGTAAAAGGCCCCATTGTGGTGGAAATCGTCACCGATAAACCAGTCGGAGATGGGAGCCTGGGGTGAGGCGGCTTTGAGAGCGGGATGTGAATCAATCATTCCGGCCGCCGTATAAAAACCTGGATAGGAAATGCCCATCATACCGACATTTCCATTGTTGTTTGGTATGTTGTTCACCAGCCAGTCGATGGTGTCATAAGTGTCTGTGCTCTCGTTGGTGGTCACCGGATCACCTTTGCTCTCCGTATGTGGACGCATATGAATGAATTCACCCTCAGATCCGTTTCGCCCCCGGACATCCTGATAGACAAAAATGAAATTTTCGCGACCATATGCGCTCAGGGGACCGCTTGGATTGGGATAGTTGTCAACTCCATAGGGGCGGACACTGTAAGGTGTCCGTTTGAGCAGGATAGGGTAGGATTCGGAAATGTCCTTGGGTGCATAAAACGCCGTGAACAGTTTGATTCCGTCCCGCATGGAAATCATATGCTCATACTTTGTGTAGTGAGCCATCAGGTAATCCTTATCGATAGCTTCGAGCGTGTCGCCCGGCTCCGCAACGAGTGCGAGGCAGGAGAGGACGAGGAGACAGTTACATAAGAAGACGACCTTTAAACGGATACCCATGTGGGCTTTATCGGTCAAGAGGGAGGGGGAAGGCAACGCTTTTTTACTTGTTATGACTGATTTCAATGTGTTGAAACGAACAAATAAAGCCGGTTCCTATAGGGCTGCAGGCGTATATGCCTACATCCAGTGAACGTTCCAATTGATGCAGATGAGCTACGCGCATTTGCTGCCAGACCTTTCCATCTGACGAATGTTCAATAAAAACATCGTTGCCGGAACGACTCAGTCGGTACCACATGGAAGATATTTCCGTAGAAACTTCCTGAGTTGCCCAGTCCGAATAGCCCAGGTTGGTCACGACTGAACCCAATCGACTGAGCTCAGAGTTTTCGTATTCCGTCGAACACTTTATCCAGTTCTCACTGTCGATTCGTGCCATTAATCCGCACTGGTCAAATTGTGATTTCGGTTTGAACCGTGCCATGGTATGAATCGAAAAATCACCCGAAACGGTCTTTAAGAAACAGTGTCCGGTGTCCCTTTTAAATCCATAGTGAGTCCGCTGCCAGAAGTCCGTCTTGGCATTGGATCGAATTGTCAAAAGGCCTCCGCTTAGCGAGTGGGTCAGAGGCTTGTTGAGCCAATGGAAGTCGTCAAAATGCTTGAAAACTCTGTTACTGTCTGAAGGCATTACAATCTCTCGCTGGTTGAATGGTTACGATAATATCCTCCCTGCCGCCCAAACCCAGGCAGGGGAATTAAAGGGGTATCTGAAAAGTTCCTAAACATCGGATATTTTAGTAAATCTGACAATGCTCAAGCAGATGGCAGCACAGGCCGCCGAACCGAGGAGCAGCATGAATATGGGGCCGATATCTCCTCCGGTATCATCATAGAGTCGACCGATGATTAATTCCTGTGCCACGGCACCAAAGGCGCCCATCCCATTGATGATACCAGCGGATAGCGTTGCCCCCCGTGCATTTCCAATGTCTTGAGCTCCCGCTCCGGTCATCAAGGCATCAGGACCGAACAAGAAAAACCCGATCAGCGAAATACTGATGCCAAAAATTAAAAGACTGTTCTGTCCAAAGAAATACAGTAACCCGCAGGACGCGAACATACCGAAAAGAAATAATAGACTCACACCGGTGCGGCGACTCTTCATGAGTTTATCCGATATCCACCCTGCCGCGATGACACCCACGATACCGAAAAGATCAAAAAGGGCTGACATGTACCCGGCGTCATCGCTCTCCAGCTCATAGTTTTTTGTCAATAGATACGGCACCCATGACCACAATGCATAGCGGATGAATTTCACGAAGAAATAGAATATGCCGACGAGCATGAGTGTAGTAATGACGTTCTTATCCCAGCCAAGCCTCTTGATACGATCCTTAAGGGACAATTTCCCTTTAACATAGGGGGAATCCGGTAGATCTTCTTCATCTTTCGGCAGAGAGAGACCAAGATCTTCAGGGCGATTGCGGTGATTGAATGCAAAGAAAACCAATATCGCCAACATCACCAGTGATCCTGCAAAGAAGCTGTATCGGAATCCATAGGCTCCGAGTACTTTGGATGCCAACAGGACCGATCCGACTCCACCGATCGCATAACAGGTGGACCATAGTCCCATGACTCGCCCACGTTCGTGTTTTTGAAACCAGGTTGCCATGGTGCCAACCGTACATCCCCAGCCGGTTGATTGGGAAAAGCCCAGGACCCCCATGAAAATCGCGAAAGTGATGGCGGAATCACTAATGCCGAATACTACGTTGGCCAGAATGGAGCCACTCATCCCAAGCATCAGTATGAGACGGGGTCCCAATGCTGTACCTGCAAGTCCGGCGACAAATTGACCAATGGCATAGGTCAACAAATAAACCGTACCAATGAGTCCTAGAAAAGAGGCGTCCCATTCCAACGCGTCGCCCAAATCCGCTTTGACAATGGAAAAGGGTTTTCGACAAAAATAAAGCCCTGCGTAACATAGCCAAGTGGAAGCGAAGATACGATATCGCCAGGATTTGAGAAGACCATTTCTGTTATCCTTTTGTTCTTTGTCGGTCATGCCTGCAGTCTATGTCGTTTGGGGTTGAGTGTCCATTCGCTTCATAATCATGTCGAGCTGCTGAATGGTTTTGCTGGTCTGGAAAATGGGTAAGGTGCCCTGCACTACCATTGGATTAAGGGTTGAACATGTCTGATCTGAGCAATATGAAAGCGGCGACATTGCCGCCCTCACTGGTAACGCTGACGCGTTTGGCAAAAGTGCTCTGATTCTCCAATAGGTTTGGGACTGCGTGCGACGGAGTCGCCGTTTGGGATCTGGACGGAGTCATGGATTAGCTGGGTAAGAAGGTTCGTTTTGTCCATAACGGGCTGGCAGTGGAGCGTGCCCAACCATTATACAAATTCATCGCTCGCAGAAATTTATCTTACGGAAAGTTTTACTGGGAGCATTGGCGAGTTATTGATAACATTATTTATTGTATCCACATGAACAACTATAGAATTAAGGAACCGATGAATCGCTGTTTTCAGGTTTTAACTTGTGCCTTTATAACCAGTGTATCTGTTTTAGGAGGTGTGGCGGAAAACGCAGTCAATCCCTTGCGTGTAGGGACATTTATTGTTGATGCCTCGCCGCCGATTGGAAGCGCGCTGGCATACAACCGGTGCGATAAGATCGGCATGCCGCTTACGGCACGTGGAATCGTTCTGTCGGGAGTGGGGGAACCGATTGTTCTCTGCGCAGTGGACTGGATTGGTATCAGCAATGGCGGATATGATGCTTGGCGCGAATCAATTGCTCAAGCGGTGGGAACTTCGGCGAATCGAGTTTCGGTTCACTCACTGCACCAGCATGATGCACCCCGCTGCGATTTCAGCGCTGAAGAATTGTTGAAGGAGCAGGGCCTGGGAGGGGTTATGTTCGATGCGGATTTTGCCCATGCAACAATTAAAAGGGCGAGTGAAGCGGCGACCGAAGCGCTGAAGAATGCGGAAGTGGTGACTCACTTGGGGCTCGGGCAGGCGAAGGTTGAAAAAATTGCATCCAGTCGGCGTATCATGGGCGAGGATGGGAAAGTGCGCGCCGTGCGTTATACGGCCTGTGCCGATCCGGAGTTGCGGGCCGAACCGGAGGGCATCATCGATCCATTTGTGAAGTCCATTAGTTTTTGGAATGAAGAAAAGCCAATCGTGGTGTTGACCTATTATGCCACTCATCCGCAAAGCTACTATCTCACTGGAGTGGCACATCCCGACTTTCCCGGCATGGCTCGTTTTTTGCGGCAAAGCACACTCAATGGTCTCACTCATATCCATTTCACCGGCGCCGGTGGTAATGTGGGTGCCGGCAAGTACAACGATGGATCTCCCGAGAACCGACAAGTCCTGGCGGTGCGTTTAGCGGACAGCATGGCCAAAGCGTTACAGTCGACTCAAAAGCAAATTATCTCTGCAGCAGACGTCGACTGGAGCATTTTGCCCGTTGCATTGCCTGCATCGAAGTATCTCAACGAGGAAGCATTGACGGTAATACTCAATGACGACAGTGCGGACCCGCAAACCCGCACCTACGCTGCGAAGGATCTGGTATGGTTGCGCCGCTGTCAGGCGGGTAACACGATTGATCTGACTTGTTTAACGCTTGGTCCCGCACGGATTCTGAATATGCCGGGTGAGTTGGCGGTTGAATATCAATTGGCAGCGCAGAAAATGCGACCGGATCTATTCGTTGCATTGGGCGCCTATGGCGAATATGCGCCGGGATACATCTGCATGGAAGAGCATTACCAGCAAGGTGGCTACGAAGACAGTCCGGGTGCGTCAAAAGTGGCACCTGAAGTTGAGAAAGTATTGATGTCCGGCATGGAGCAATTGCTGAAATAAAACCCCTATTCAAGTTGTTTTATGAGTAGCAAACCCACCATCAGTTGTATCGATTTGGCGGGTCTACCTTCATCACTGTAATACTCTGCGAAGGCTTCTTCGAAAGTCGACTATGGTAATTGGTCTGCCAGTTTCTTTAAAGACTGACGGGGATCGCATTGCTCTTCCAACGATGGCATTAGGAAGGATTGCTGGAGGGACGTTTTTTTCTTGGATTTCATCAAATCGTTTCGACCGGGTAATAAGTGTATTCTACATTTTACCGGTCGAAATGACTGCATCAAAAACCACTTTTACCCCTTTAAATTAAGCAAACAAAATGTTCTTCAGGGTAGGCTGGTTAGTTGGTAGGGTGAAGCGTTTCCAATAGTAAGTGACTATTGAAACCCTATGCCGTCAACCAATGATTATATGGACGTCTTTCAAGAATGCTTGGTTGACACTCCCAGACTCTTGTTCACTGGACTGGACCACGATGTCAAAGAACCGAGTCCAGTTGTTCAGTGAATCACGATCAATCGGGTCGAGCAGGAGGCCCCCCTCGATTGCAGCTTCCACTGCCAATTTCCTGCTCATTTTAAAGAACAAAAAAACGCGTGTGATCCCTCGACTATCGTCTGGAAACTCCGGATACCCCTTAAATTCCTTTAATAAATTCTTGGGGTCGATTTCGACCAGCCTTCCCTCGGCTACATGCCTTGCTTTTCTAAACCCTTCTTCATTCCACTGCTCGAATAAGTCAATCGTCAACCTTTGCTTAACCAGAGTTTTGTCCAGGTCCAACTTTGTTTCCAACACTTTCGCGAACTCATGTTGAATCCTCGTATTCTCCCTTGTATGCTGCCAGCCAGGATCCGGTTTCATAGTGATTCGGTATTTTTCAATACAGAGCGCACAGAGGTGGAGAAGGTGTATACTTTGACTGGAGTCTTATCATTTGACTGTCACGACCTCACCGGTGTGTCCGGATTCAATCGCCGCTTGAATGGTGGCAGTGATCTCTCTGCTCATAGGGGCATCCAGGAGAGTTTGCCCATCGCTGTCAATAGCCTGAGCGAAGCCATTGGCGAGAAGGTAATCGTTCTCCGAAGCAAGCAAACGAACGTTCTTAAATTCTTCTGTAGGCTGACCCCGATAGTAGATGCCGATTTCAGGCTTCGCTTCGCTGACAACCAATGCACCTTTGGAACCAAGGATATGTAATTTTATCTCACCGATGTCTGGGTGACTTGCCGCACCGATGCGTCCAATGCAGAGACTGCCCAATGCTCCGTTTTCAAATTCCAGCGTGACCGTTGCCAAGTCTTCCACTTGATTATCGACATAGAGTTGGTGGAAATGTGCGGCAGTTCGAGCAAAGACACGAGTGATTCTCGATGGAGAAAGCATCGCAATATATGCCAGGGGATAACATCCCTCAATACTCAGTTCGCCCATCGGTTCAACACCCACCCCCCCGTCAGCACCGGTTACATGTGCCGCCTTGAGTGTTTCCAGCCAATCCAACGGTGGATCGTTGGGACCGCGTGAGTCTTTAGACGGACCGGCATCTTTGGCGAAGTAAAAATCGACATGAAAAGCATAAGGATCTCCAAGATTTCCGCGAGTAATTGCATCGCGAGCTTGAACAATTGCCGGCAGGAGATTTCGGTTCCACATTAAGAATTTAACAGAATTGCGTGACACCGCATCAACGACTCGATCACATTCGGACAGACTGTTGGACATCGGTTTGTCCTGGACCACGTGAAGACCTCCATCGGCAGACCTTACAGTCAAATCGCAATGCCGATCAGTTTGGCTGGATACGACGGCCACCTGGACATCGTAATCAGCGATCGCCTTATCGATATCGCGCACGTAGGGGATGTTGTATTCGTGTGCAAATTTTTCATTGCGTTGGTGCACCCAGTCAGGCTGATCAGGATCATCGGCGACAACAACCAGTTCGAAACGCGAATGAGCCCCCAAGGCGCGAGCAACATAGCTGTGTTTCACTACACTCAAAACAAGAACCCGGTACGGGGGTGTTTCCTTAGACATAGGTCCCTCCTACCTGGTGAAGCACTTTTCCCGACTCGAGCGAACGCTCGATGGCATCGATTACCAATTGTGCGTTACGGTAATCTTCAACATCGACAGGAGTCTGTGCCTGTTCCACGATGGCATTCACATGGGTCTGTATTTCAAAAGCAATAGGATAGTTTCCCTGTGCACTGATCATTGCTGTAGGATCGCCACCTCGAAAAAGCAAATGTGTGTTGTGGTGATCGTCGGCATAGACCGCACCTTTGGACGCGATGAGAGAAAGGGATTCGTATCCCCGCCCAACAGGGAGTGCTGTTGAAAAATCGAGAACAGCCATGCCGCCCGCGGGAAAACCAAAGTGAATCTGAAAGTAGTCCGGGGTTGCATTCGTGCCGTGTCCGACCGCATAAACATCAGTGGGTTTGGCAGCGAACAAAAGCAGAGCAAAATCCACATCTGCAAACAGTATGTCCTCAAGCAGAGGGCGTTTCCCTGTGTGAATGCCCTGCCAACGGTGGACACGCAAAAGACTTGGATTGCCAAGTTTTCCACATGAGAGGCAATCCAGGATTGTTTGGCTGGCAGAGTGGAAACGTAAGGATCGACCGATGGTGAAACAATGTTTTGACTGCCTGTTTGCCTCGATTATTGCCTCTACTTTCCGTCTGGAAGCGCTGTGCGGTAAGTTGACCACCACCGCATCGAATTCCGTAGGGTGATTCTCAAGTGCTGTTTCAAGCGATTTGACAACAATGGACGCCCCAATTGCTTTAGCAATGGATGGGGCAAGATGGGAGTCAGCATCTATAAGAACGGTAAAACAGGCATTTTGAAGGCGCAAGGCTACCTCGCTCCAAAAGGTGGTGTCATGTGAGCAGCCGACGAGGGCAAGACGAATGGGGGGAGGCGTCATGAACTGGCTTCTTCCTCTCCAAGGGTGTTCCATGTCAGGCCGCCCAAGGGTCTACTTGTCGAAGGGAGCAATAAACTGGCGATATATCCGACAACGACACAAGTGATCACTCCTGCAGCCGCTGTTAGAACACCGTGAAAAGGAGAATTCTCAACATTTTTAATAATAATCAGAGTGCCCCCCGAAGAGACGATACCGATAATTACGCCGAGTGAATGGGCGCGTTTGGTAAACACGCCTAGAAGAAAAACTCCGGCCAGGGTGCTGCCGAAAAGAGCCATAAGCAGGAGGAGGAGATCCCAGAGTGATTTTGCATCCTGTTTTGAAATCAAGACTGCGGATAGAGTTCCGAGCACTCCGGCCGCAATTGTGAAGAATCGAGCCATTTTCAAACGGGTAATATCGTCGGTATTGGACCTGAGTTTTTCATAAATATCTTTCACGAGTGATGTGGATATACTGTGCATGCCACTGTCAACTGTAGACATGGTAGCAGCAAAAAGTCCAGCGATCACCAGACCCGATAGCCCCATAGGTAACTCTCTGGCAATAAACCATGGCACGATGATGTCATTCTGAAATCCCTCCGTCAGCAACTCGGGTCGAGAATGATAAAAAACAAAGAGTGCGGTACCCAACCCGAAGAAAAGGAGTGATGCGGGAACAACAATAAGGGCGTGAGACCAGACAACCAAGGTTGCCGATTTTTCGGTAGGTGTGCTTAAGAGACGCTGCATGGGAACCTGGTCACTGATGAAGGGGACCAATTGAATGAAAAAACCGCCGACTATCCATACCCAGAAAACATCCGACTTCAATCCCCATGTGCCTTCCGTTGTGAAAATATGGAATTTGTCATTACTATCGGCTAAATCCCACATGGCGCTAAAATTGTATTCCTCTGCGGCAAAGATCGTTCCAATACATAATACGCCACCTCCGACGAGCACAATGGACTGCATCACGTCGGTCCAGACAACTGCTTCAATGCCGCCCATGACAGTATAGACGGTGCACAGTAAACCCATTACTCCAATGCAGAGATAGAGATTGAGTCCCGTTACCGTAGCGAGCGCCAGTGAGGGAAGGAGAAGAAAGACCCCCATTTTGGCGATTTGAAGAACCGTAAAGGAGATACTTCCGTATACACGCATGCCATAGCCGAAGCGCATTTCCAAATACTCATAAATGGAGGTCACATGTTTTCGTCGATAGATGGGGAGAAAGAAGAACACCGTAAGCGGAGCGACAAGGATAATGCCCAGATTGATAAGAATGGTTGCCCAGTCGGCTCCAAAGGCTTTTGCGGGAATGGCCATAAAAGTAACCGCACTGAGTTGGGTGCTGAAAACACTCAGGGTCGCCGCCCACCACGGAATACGTCGACCCGCCAGAAAGTAGTCATCCGTTCTGGTGTTGCGCTTGGCGAAATAAAAACCCATTCGCACCAGGATGGCGAGGTAGGCCAACACGACGAAGTAGTCCAATAGGTGGAAGGGAGACTCCTCGAGCTCAATTGCACCAAGGATTAGGAATTCATTCACCATTGTTTAATCAAGCGCTGACTCTGCAGCACAAACCATGAAACCCGCTTCATTATTGAAGTCGGTTAGCAGTAGGAATTTATCAGGTTTCCACCTCCAGTCACTCTCTCATTCCATAATCTTCAGACGAATGTCCTTGAAGTGGACAAGCATGCCCGGGTCGTGCAATTGGAACTGAATCATCCCCTTGTCGAGACGTTTTTCTTTGGGTAAATTTTCGGTAAACTCTGAGGCTGGTTTCCCGTTGATATACATTTTGAAGTGATTGCCTATGGCGATGACATGGACAGTGTTCCACTCGCCCTTCCTGATATCCTCCTGGGTCACGGCACCGTCGATCCTGGTGACAATGGGTTTGTCCTGCTTATCGATCACAAGGCGGTCGCCACGGAAACAGGCGTGCTCCCTGCGGCCTGGTGTGTGAAAATCCCATGCTCCGAGAATTTCCTTTCCAATTCCAACATGACCGAGATCTGCGTGGTAGCTCTGGAAATGACGCTGATGAGTCTTGTCTTCACGTGCGCGAATACTCAGCCCACTATTTCCTTCACCGGGGAAACGGTAGCTGAATTTAATCTCCAAATCTGCGATTTCCTTGTTCCGGTATGTGAGATAACCTCTTCCTTTGTCGCCATCACCCACGATCATACCGTCTTTGACGGTCCATGCAGAGGTTGTTTTGGACGGCATCGCCTCCCATCCATTGAGAGTCTTGCCGTCAAAAATCGTAATGAAACCGACTTCATCGGACTCAACTGCATTCGACACAAACGCAAAGAGCAGCGCCATGGTGAGCATGAGATTGAATTGAAATGTTTTGTTTGTCATGAGGTTAATACTTGATGAGCTGAGTGAGTTGACTATCGATCTCTTCCAAGTGTGGTCAAGTACTGGATCAGGTCCAGTAGTTGCTGATGTGTCATGTCCGCAGTGAGGCCCGTAGGCATGGCGCTACCCAGTTCCTGTCTGGACGCAATCTGATCCTTTTTAAAAGTCACCAATGTCTCAGTGGCAAGTTGACGCAAAACCAAATCGCCGGTTTTTGCGCTTTCCTTCGTAAGGCGTTCGAAGCCCTGTTGCAGTTGCCCGTCTATTGTTGTGACCTCTAGCAAAGTGTAACCCTCTTTGACTTGCCGGGAAGGCCGGAGCAACTCTTCTGTGATCCGATCAGCGGATAGGGCTGTGCCGATCGATGTCAGATCAGGACCCACGATACCTCCGGTCTTTCCAATCCGATGACACGCCAGACAAGAGGCAGTGTGTGTTTTGCCTCGGGTGGCGTTGCCTCTTGTCTCCACTTCCTGGATCAATTGATTTACATAGTTTTTACTGTAAGGTTGGTTGTTTTCGACAATACCCGCTGCGTTTTTCAATAGATCGATAAAACCCTGGTCGGCACGACCTGTTTCGTAAAACAACTGGAGAACGTGGGCTGCAAAAATGTCTTGTAACGTAACCGAGCCCAGCGCCTCGATCAGGGCCTTGACGCCTCCTGTGCGCGACAGGATCGTATTGATCAGGGCCGTGGGATTCAAATCAGCTCCCTTCGCTTCGGAGAACAGCAAAGCTGTCTGTTCCGCAGCTGCTCCAAGATCGACAATACATAATGCTTGAATCGCGGTTGCACGAAGGGAGGGGGAATTCGGGCTTGATGACAGTGGAATCAATTTTTTGAGCGCAGAAACCGAATCCAGTTGTGCCATTGCTTTGAATGCAGCGGCTCGTACCTCCAAGGGAAGGTTTTTGTTAGTTGCGGCGGCTGAGACTCTATTTGTTGTGCCGCTGACTTGCCAGAGGCCTGCCAGGGTGAGAACCGTTGTCTGTAATCCTTGGTGGCTGTAGTTGAGTAGCCGATTCAGGAGGTCACTCGGATCTCCGGTAGGTTTAATCTGTCGTTGTTCTACCGTCTTAATCAGTTTTCTTAGAACTTTGGAGTGGAGTGCCGCATCGTATTTACCCGAAGGGCTGAAGCGCTTTATATTAAGACCATACTCGCGAAAATCCTTTGGGCCACCGAATTCGAGGAGGGTTGATATGGCATCGCAGCGAGCTTCAGTACTGAGGTCAGTTGAGTCGGCCAGAGTTCTGAGACTGTCGATAAGATCTCCACTGCCCGCTTTGTTCATGACGGCTGCCAGATGTGAGGATTTGGCAAATCTCAATTCACCGCGGTGGAACGCAGGTTCCCAAAGTGGCTTTAAATGATGAATGGCTTGGGTGAAGACATAATCCAGATGTTTATCGATGGGGTGATCCGCTGCCCGCACAACAATTTGGATCGATTGGGGGGAAGGGATTGCTGCTGCAGCCGCAACTGACTCCATCCGTACCAGGGCGTTTTCGTCTTCCACGGTTTGAGCCAACCAATCCAGGGGGCTGTCGAGGCGGTCGTGCCAACGTCCTGTAATTCGCGCTGCAAACGCACGGGCCCGTGGTTCCTTTGCTTGGAGGAGATGCTTAAGAATATTGGGTTCCACCACTTCGATCGTTGCATAAGCACCCAGTGCTTCGTAAAGGTGGTGTTCATATTGTTCGTCTTTGTCATCAAGAGTCCCGATCCAATTTTTCAGTGCCGTCGCTACGGTTTCTGTATCACGTTGAGTCAACTCGCGCTTCGCCTGATAACGCATCCAGCGTTCGGGTGACTTGAGTGCATTGAGAACCGTCTGCATCGATACCTCCGCCAGATCCAGCGTCCTGATGGTTTTCAAGTTTGAGGCAATGCGCCAAATACGTCCATGTGCTTTGTCACGTCTGGGGTCCCGGTAAGCGTCGTCCTGATGACATGTAATCGTGTTGTACCAATCCACGATGTAGATGGCGCCATCGGGTCCGACGCGCATGTCTACGGGACGGAAGTTGCGGTGACTGGATTGCAGCAGAGGTGTTTCCCACTTGAGCTGAAAACCGGCTCCGTCAGACTCCAACGAAAAGCGTTTAACCCGGTTGGTTTTGAAGTCGCCAACGATGAACTGTCCCTGTAGGGACTGAGGGAGGTGACGGCCGTCGAGATGAGTGATACCGCAGTAACCGCCGGGATCGCCAATGGCACGGAGCTTCAACCGGTGGGAGGTGGGGATCTGTCCCAGAGATAAATGATCCACACCTCCGGCCCCATCGACCGTGAACATCTGGCCCCAGTTGTCGAAGGCGACGCCCCAGGGATTCGCCGGCCCCATGAAACCATCAAGCAAGGCGTGTAACTGCAATCTTCGTGGCCTTAATCTATATACGCCAGCTTGATAGAGGTCGCTCGACCCCCAGGGGGTTTCGACACGAGATTCGATACCATCGCCTTGTCCCATGTAGAGTTCGCCGCCTGGACTCCAAATGAAGGAGTTGATCGTCTGGTGCGAATCGCCGCTGCCAAAACCACTGAGAACTACGCGACGCAGGTCCGCTTTACCGTCTCCAGTCGTGTCCATAAGGAAAATGATCTCAGTGCTTTGCCCTACATAGACACCGCCGTCACCTAATTCTATTCCGGTCGGGATGTTAAGGTTTTCTGCGAAGACCCACGAATTGTCTGCCGTTCCGTCTTGGTCAGTGTCTTCCAGTATAACGATTTTATCGTTCGGAACATCACCCGGATATACGTGAGGATATGTTGTCGTCACCGTCACGTACATGCGCCCTGATGTGTCCCAGCGAATTCCCAAGGGAGAGGTCAGTCCTTCCTTGTCTGAAGCAAACAAATTGACTGTTAGTCCATCAATCACCTTGAACGATTGCAACTCCACCTTGATGTTCGCTAGTTTGTCGCCGTATAGAATTTCTGGGGCAGGACGATTGTGACCGGGGTCCTTGCCCCCGTCGGCGATTGTCCAGATGCGTTGCTCGGCCTTCTCAATCAATGGTATCAACCGCTTCCATTCCTCCCTGAAGGGGATATAGTTCGGGCTGCGTTTGGTGAACTGTCGTCGTGAATCATCACCGTAGAGCAATTTCCAGTTGGCGGGTCGCCAGTAATCGTACCACAGACGATGTTTCTCGATGATGGCGGCACGCAGGGTTTCTAGCTTGGACAGGGAGGGAAGGGTGATTTCAAGTTGATTGGCTATTAACTCTGCGACGTATTGCTGCGCCTCGGTTTTGATGTGCATGCCGTTTTCGGTCAATCCGGCTTTGATTCCCGTGAACAGATCTACGAATAGGAGTTTTCGTCTGGAGGCGATATTCGCTGTTGCTTTCACATACAGGGCCAGTGCCTTGTTGTGCTTGGACACATCGGGTAGGAAGGGTTTCGTTGGTTTTTCGAAAGGTGTTGGTGATACGAGTATGACCCGACTCGCCTGTTTCTGATAGTCATTGATGAGAGCATTGTATGCTTCGGAGAAGGCTGCGATGTTCTGCTCGCCCGCCATAGACTCCAAACGCCCGAACTGAGCGATCACCACAGTGGCACCGATGTGCTTGAACTGCTCATTGTGATTGCCGAATCCCTCTCGACGCCAACGCTCCAAAACAGAACCTTGACGAAAGACCGTGTCGGCTTCCCATGATAGATCACGAAACTTCGGCTTCGCTGCCGCAAAGGCCTGCGTCAGGATGCCCTCGAAGTGGCCACTCTGTTGAAGGTGGAGCATGTTTTCACCGCCGGTAAAGACGACAACATCGCCTGTTTTGAGTGCGAATTCATCTTGCGCATAGGCGAAATTACAGCCGACCAACAGGATTGAAAAGTAGAGGATTATTCGTGTTAGTAGTGTCACTTGCATTCCCTCAAGCCTTTTGATCAAAAAGTTGCCCCGTCATTATCTGCACAATTGTGAGCCTCGAACCCTGTGAACTGTAAGGAACATTTAGATCGACATGGCATGATGACTGGCATATGAAATGTCTTTTGGTTCACGGTCAAGCCCTTTTTCTTTTTCGTGCTAATCTTTCGCCTCGATTCAAGAAATCACAGAATAACGAATACCTTTTCCAATAACCATGTTCGAATCTAAATTTCAATTTAAAGTAGGTATTCTGGGTGCCACTGGATTTATCGGAGCACCCTACCGTTCGGAGATTCGCGACTGTGACAATGTTTGCATTGTGGCCCTCTGCGCCCGTAGGAAAGATCTTCTCAAGAAGGCGGCGATTGAGGATGGGGCCCAGTTTGTAACCCAGGATTGGCGCGAGGTGGTTTGCCACCCAGAAGTGAACCTCGTCCTCGTGGCGACACCAGATGCTCTTCACTACGAAGCTGTGTTGGCTTGTGCTGAAAATGGCAAACATGTGATTTGCGAAAAACCGGTGGCAATGAATGAGAGGGAAGCAAAGGAAATGTGGCAAGCCTACCGCGATGCCTCTCCACGGCTTGCACACTTTGTCCCGTTTTGGACTCGAATGGTCGAGGTTTTCCGGATCGGCAAGGACATCGTGTCATCCGGTGAGTTGGGGGATATCAAATCGATCGTGTTTCGATGGCAAAATCCTCGTCCCGCCGGAATGCCCTTGACCTGGCGCGACGATCCCACGCTTTCTTCATCCGGCACCATCGCCGATGTCGGTTCCCACGCGTATGATGTTGTTAGGTGGATCATAGGGGATCAAGCCACGAGTGTGATGGCACATGGCGAGACCCTGACGCCACAAAAACCGGATATTGGGGAGGTCAATTTAAGTGAGGCACTCGACTGGGGGAGAGGACCCGGGGGCAGGGAAATGGAAGGCAGGAAAGGGGACACCGTGGATTATGCAACCGTTTGTTGCCGATTCACCGGAGGAGCGGTCGGCGTTTTTGTTTTGTCCCATACCACCTTTTTTCGTAAACATCTCG
>DUCD01000223.1:23872-24262 GCA_012959985.1 Verrucomicrobiales bacterium
AAGCATGTCTTTCCAGCGCTTTCAACGGTTTTGGAAGGTCGCGGAGCTTTGACGGAGCATCCCGATTTGGAGGACGGTTGGATCGCTCAAAAATTTACCGAAGCAGCTTTGGTTTCTGTCAGGACAGGTCGGTGGATTACGGTTTGATTGGCAAACAGGAACTGATATTATCGTATTTCTTTTCTTTGACTAACTGTTCGTCAAAGCTTAACCTTCACCTTGTAATTAGAATGTAAATTCCCCAATGCCACTGTGATGTCGGCGCGTTTCTGAATCAATGACCTCAAGAGCGGTGTGATTACGCTACTAGGGAGGGGGGCATTGTTATGGTTTGGTTTGTTGTTGGTCTGCCGGTTTTGATTCTCGTCTCGGCGCCGGCTTCGCTGAGAA
>DUCD01000224.1:0-2026 GCA_012959985.1 Verrucomicrobiales bacterium
CCCCAGCTTCAGGGATATCATATGGATTGCGGCGCGCTGGGACAGCGAGCCCTACCTGATCTCAGGCACGGATAAAGGTTTTTCGTTTTTCTGAGAGACGCCTGTAATCGGTAATCAGTAGTCGGCGCGCTGGGACAGCGTGCTCCACTGCCATTCGGTTAAGGATTTTCCGCAGGGTTTTTAATACCGTCATCCCTGAAGCTGGCCGCGCCGAGGCCGGAATATGGAAGAAATGAATACCAATTTCAATGATCCGGGGTCGACGCCCCCAGCTTCAGGGGTGCCTGATACCTTAAACGAATGGCAGTGGAACGAGCTCTACCTATTCCCATGTGCTGGGACAGCACGTCCTGACCGGTGCCTTTACTCGGCCTTGTGAAAAAATAGAATTCCCCACCCGATCAAGAAGGCCAGCCCTCCAATGGGAGTGATTGCACCCAGGATCTTGATTTGGCTCAGGGCAAGAACATACAGGCTTCCACTGAATACCACTATTCCTGTGAGTAAACTCATCCAAGCTTTCGAATTCATGGAATTCAACTGTGGGAGAATAAAAAGAATTACGGCATGAATGAAATGGTAGAAAACCGCGGTTTCCCAAATATCGGTTGTATTATTAGCTTTCAGTAATTCGCCCAATCCATGCGCTCCGAAAGCGCCCAGGCAGATAGCCAGAAAACTCAATGCAGCCCCGATTCGTACCCTTTTTCGATTTGTCACGGGAGCAATGTATCTGGAAGTCTGCAACATGGCTAGATCAAGGCTTTGAACTGCCAAGTTCAGGGTTGCCCGTCTTTTTGAATGGGTGCGATTAAAAGTGCGGAGAATGATTTGCTGTAGCGTCGGCTGTCCTCAGCCGAAAATACTGCTGGTTTTCGCTGGACATGCGCTGAGGACAGCGCACCCTACAGTTAAAGGTGTTAACCTGTCCTCTCCCCGGACTTTTAATCACACACTTTTTGATTAGTATTGTTTTACAGAATTGAAGGTAATGATTAGGATATATGAACTGGTAAACCGAGAAAGATTGAACCAACCTGTTTCATGAAAACAAAAGCCTCCCCTCCCCTCCCCTCGAATAAAAACCACTTAGGCTTCACATTGATTGAGCTTTTGGTGGTGATCGCCATTATTGCCATTCTGGCAGGAATGCTGTTGCCGGCTCTGGGAAAAGCCAAATCCAAAGCCCAGAATATTCAGTGCCTGAATAACAACAGGCAGCTGATGCTCGCTTGGAAAATGTACGCCGATGACAATGATGACCGAATCACATATGCCTATGCCCGGGGTGCCAATGCCCCCTTTACATGGATGCTGGGGGATTTGAACTTCAATGGCGGCAATCGATCAAACTGGGATGTGAATCTGGATATCAAGAGAAGTCCTTTATTCACCTATGCGAAATCTCCGGCTATCTTCAAATGTCCGGCAGATAAAAGCACGGTAAGTGTTCGTGGAAAAATCCTTTCGAGGGTTCGGAGTATGTCGATGAACAGTTATGCAGGAGGAAACGGAACTGATCCTAACAATTTGGGAAGCTGGTGGGTATTCGGTATGCCTTGGAGAGTTTATTCTAAAACAGGCGATATGACCATTCCAGGTCCCGCCAAGACCTGGATTATGATTGATGAACGGGAGGACAGCATCAATGACGGATTCTGGGTTGTGGACATGCGGGGCTATCCGAATAAAGGACGACAGTATAAAATCGTGGACTATCCTGCGAGTTATCACAACGGATCAGGAGGATTGTCTTTCGCAGATGGACATGCAGAGATTCGAAAATGGAAGGATCCCCGGACAACGCCCCCTCTGAAAAGGAACGGTCTAATCCCTTTGAATGTAGCCTCACCCAATAATCAGGACGTTGCATGGATTCAAGAGCGAACGAGCCGGCTCACTCGGTAAAAGGTGATGAAATGGAAGAGTGTTAAGGTAGGGAGTGCTACACTGCCATTCGGTTAAGGATATCAGGCACCCCTGAAGCTGGGGGCGTCGACCCCGGATCATTGAAATCGGCATTCAT
>DUCD01000224.1:2077-4013 GCA_012959985.1 Verrucomicrobiales bacterium
TGACGGTATTAAAACATCTTCGGAAAATGCTTAACCTAATGGCAGTGGGGCGCGCTGGGACAGCACGCACTAATCATTTACAAATTCGTATCACTCTTTTTTTCTGCCATACTCGGAATTCTTATGTAACCCGCTACTGTATTAAAATAACCTGAATGGTAGATTTGGATGCAGCAAGTCATGCCCAGGGAATTTTTAAAAACACGGAAAAATCTGATTAGACCATTTTGTTGCTTTTTTTTATTAGCCTTTCCGTTCACCTCTCATCTTCATTCTCAGACGAATCGGAATCATCTGTGGGATTTCGATGATCCTGAATTCCGGACGGAATCGGGCTTGGTTCCATTTCTAACTGAGAACCTGGAAATTGTTCAGAGAAGAAACGGGCGTGCATTAAAGTTCACCCGAGTTCCCGGGAGCGGAATTCTCAGCTATTCCGTGAAACAATCACTATTTCAGGGGAATGAAGGATCGATCGGTCTACTTTACAAACCTGTTTGGAAAACTCATTACGAGACGAATCCAACATTGGAGAATACAGGCAACGGCCCCGGCGACTGGGCCTGCCTTTGGGATGCGGGCACAGATGAGTCACCCTTTCCTGCCGTCCGATACACCCTTTCGGTATCGCCAAAGGGCACTCATATCCTACTAAGGAGGGCACAGAAGAATTCAGAGCCCGAAATACTCATTCGTGCACCCATCCTATGGTTCCACTTTCATCCGGTAGAAAAATCACCGTGGCATGAAATCATTGTGATTTTTTCCAAGCTGAAAACTCAATTGGTGGTGGACGGCAGACAAATCGGAACCGGTCCCGGATTAAAAGCATGGCCGCTGTCTCCGGAATCAAAAGACACTCTCTCATTTGGAAATGCAAGGGATGGATCCGCACCCTGTCGCGGAATACTGGATGAGGTGGAAACCTTCAATTTCCAAATGGGTTCAGCCCAGACCCGATACTTCAGACGATGGCAATTGGGAAAAGCCTGGTCGGCATCCGTCTCAGAGAATCCGAGAGGGTTGAGGATGCAGTGGACGAGCATGATCGAAGCCCCCCTGAGTTTGGAAAGGCGACAATTACCGTCAACAACATGGACTACTGTTTCCGCGCATCTGATGGGAACCAATTTCCTGGATACAACCATCGAACCGGGAGAACGCTATGAATATAAATTCGGTGGAGGAAGCCTGTTTGCCGGACTCCAGGCAAGACCTATCGAGGATCGAGGACAGTTGTTATTGCTGGTGGATGAGACGCTATCTAAATCACTTGATGAATCCATTGCCCAGTTGAAGCGGGATCTCGTTGGTGACGGGTGGTCGGTGAAACAGTTCAAAGTTCCACGCCATGATGACCGGCAGTGGAAGAATTATCGGTCGAATCTTCAGAAAACCAAATCACTGATTATAAGTGAATTGATCGCATCTCCAGATAAGCACCCAGTGGTCTACTTATTGGGGCACATTACGGTTCCTTATTCGGGATATCAGATGCCGGACGGGCACCCGGATCATCTCGGAGCCTATCCGGCCGATGGATTCCTAGGTGATTTGGATGGAATCTGGACGGACCGATCGGTCGATCAAAGAAACACTGTCTATCCATGGATGTCGAACGCTCCAGGCGACGGAAAATTCGATCAATTGGCATACCCCGGCGAGTTGGAAGCTTCGGTAGGGCGCGTGGATTTTGCGAATCTTCCGGCTCTGACTAAAAACCGGAGATTTTTCCAGAGGCGGGATCGGGAAATCGGTTTACTGAAGAACTATCTGGAGAAGATTCACCGCTACCGCCAGGGTCGGCTGACATTTGAGATGGGGTCTCTTGTAAAAGGTGATTTTCATGATAACAGCTTCCACACCCTGAACCAATCCATCTACCTGAATGCCGTCCGGAACAGCAGTAAATGGTTCGGATTTGAATACAAGTTCT
>DUCD01000225.1:0-5644 GCA_012959985.1 Verrucomicrobiales bacterium
GACAGCGAGCCCTACCCAAATGTGCACCTCTTTCTCGAAACATTCTGAAAAGATTGAAATTCGTTTAGATTGAAGTGAATATGTGCTAGGAATATTGACGATGAAATGGATAGCGATTATTGGGCTTTGTTTGCAGACGATGACGCATCTTCATGCCTCTGTCTTGAATAAGACGGAGGCGGAGGGATTGTTCGCCCACAAAGTATGGCCGTTGATCCATTCCAAGTGTTTAGCCTGCCACGGTGAAGACAAGCAGAAGGCGGAACTCGATCTACGTACATTGGAGACGGCACTCAAGGGAGGGGAATCCGGTCCGGCGCTGGTAGAAGGCAACGCCGAAAAGAGTCTGCTTTATCTCGCCATCCAGTGGGAGGATGAGGACCTGCAGATGCCTCCGAAGGAAAACGATCGACTGACCTTATCCCAGATCGACTACTTCAATCAATGGATCAATGCAGGCGCACCATGGTTGTCCGCGGAAAAAATCCGTGAACAGGTCCAAACAACGGAAGACAAATGGAACCTCACTAAAGGGGTGCGCATGACGACCAGTGGTGGGCTCGCAGAGGAATGGACAAACCGTCCCTACAAACCCAAGGATCTATGGGCTTATCAGCCATTGAAAAACCCTCAGACATACGATTCCATAGATGCCTTCGTGAATGCAAATTTGCTGAAAACGGGAATCAAACCTGCGCCATTGGCTGACCGGAGCACATTGATTCGTCGAGCGACTTTCGATCTGATCGGGTTGCCCCCTCAACCCAATGAGGTGAATGATTTTGTCATGGACGCATCATCGGACGAAATCGCATTTGAAAAAGTGGTGGAACGACTCTTGCAGAGCCCTCATTACGGTGAGCAATGGGGGCAACATTGGCTGGATATAGTGCGGTATGCGGACTCTTCCGGCTTTGCGAACGATTACGAACGCGGAAATGCCTGGCGGTATCGCGATTACGTCGTTCGATCATTCAATCAGGACAAACCCTACCACCAGTTCATCCGGGAACAGATCGCCGGAGATGAGATGGCACCGGACAATCCGGAGATGCTGGTGGCCGTTGGTTTCCTGCGAATGGGACCCTGGGAGCTTACGGGTATGGAAGTTGCCGCAATCGCCAGACAACGATTTCTCGACGATGCTGTCAATACAGTCGGTCAGACTTTCCTGGGACACACCTTGCGTTGCGCTAAATGTCACGATCATAAATTTGATCCCATTCCTACGCGGGACTATTACAGCCTGTATTCGGTGTTTGATGCCACACAACCCGCCGAACGTGAGTCGGCATTTCTGAACAACGAAAACCTGCGTGGTTTCAAAGAGAAGGAATATTTGATCAAACGGCGAGACCGTGCGGAGAAACTCTTGAAAGGTTTGAACCGGAAAACTGCCGAAGCCGAACAAAAGTGGTTTACCGAACGGGGACTGACCTACAAGAGCCGGGCACAAGCGCGGAAGAGTGGAGCGCCGATCGAGCATGTCCCCCCAAAGGGTCTTGGATTCAGCGTGGAGGACTTCGGTTTAGAACGTGTGGCAAGAAAAGGAAAGGAGCGAACTCGTTGGGAACTTGAGCGCTATCAGCCTGTAGCCCTTTCGATCTACAACGGCGTCACGCCGAATGTGCGCGGTTTTTATGCTCCCACCCGTGTGCCAGAGGATCCAATGAAAGGCGGAAAACGGCAGCAGGGACATATCCTGACAGGTGGCGATGCCTTTTCCCAAGGGGCCAAAGTGTTACCGGGACCATTAAGTGTCGTGAATTCGATGGAGCCCGGATTGGCCGAAATCCAGTTTCCCGAAACAGTCGCAGGTCGGCGTAAGGCTTTGGCGGAGTGGGTGGCTCATCCCGGAAATCCATTAACGTTGCGCTCGATCGTCAATCGAATCTGGCAATGGCATTTCAACCAGCCCATTGCAGGAAATCCGAACAATCTCGGCGCGACCGGCAAGAAACCAACACACCCGGAATTGCTGGATTGGCTTGCTGTGACGTTTCGCGAAAAGGGCTGGTCGATCAAAGAGATGCATCGCTTGATCATGTCCTCCGAGGCTTATCGCCGCTCGTCAAACCATCCCGATCCCGAGTTACTCACGGCCAAGGATCCGAATGGGACCGCTTACGCAATCTTCAATCCACGCCGAATGACTTCTGCTGAATTGCGCGATAGCATGTTGGCGGTGTCGGCGGAACTAAACCGGCAAATCGGCGGTATCCCCAATCGACCGGAAATGAATCTCGAACAGGCACTGCAACCGCGCATGGTCATGGGAACTTTTGCGCCGGCATGGCAACCCAACCCCAATCCCCACCAACGTCATCGACGCTCACTCTATGCCTTGAAATTACGGGGACTGCGTGATCCATTTATGGAAGTCTTCAATGATCCCAACCCCGATCTTTCCTGTGAGGCGCGAGACGCGTCGACGATAACCCCCCAAGTGTTCAGCCTGTTCAACAGCCAGATTTCACTCGATCGCGCAGTGGCTTTTGCGAACCGCCTTATGAAAGAAGCTGGCAAGCCGCGCCGCGCCATCATTCGTGCTTTTCAATTGGCATACGGTCGCCCCCCTACCCTACAGGAACGAAAACTGTGCATGAGCCACTATCGGGAGATGAAGAACCGCCATTCAGAAATGAGGATACCCCGACCGAATTACCCGACCCGAATCGTACGCCAGGCCGTGGAGGAGAACACCGGTGAATCCTTTGAATTCACCGAAGAATTGGAAATGATGGTGGACTTTGTACCGGACAAAACTTTGGCCGATGTGGATGTAGAAACCCGGGCGCTTGCAGAGGTTTGCCTGGTTCTATTGAACTCCAACGAATTCCTTTATATTTATTGATACTCATTAAAAAGGACTCATGAACCGACGATTTCCGAGTGCAGGCAAGCCCGTTCAACCGGTATCAACCCGCCGTGAATTTCTTTATAGCCTTGGTGCCGGACTAGGCAGTGTCGCCTTGACGAGCCTAATGGCCGCGGAGACAACAAAGAACCCGTTAGCACCGAAGCATGGCCATATTCCAGCCAAGGCGAAGCGTTGTATCTTCCTGATGATGGAAGGAGGTCCAAGCCACATCGACACCTTCGACCCCAAGCCCAAGCTCAGTGCGCTTCATCTAAAGGAGTTTACTCGCAGCGGCGAAAGGAAATCCGCAATGGAGAGCGGTAAGCGCTATTATGTGCAGAGCCCCTTTACGTTTGGAAAATACGGACAGAGCGGCGGTGACATGAGTGAGAACTGGTCACACCTTCAGAAAGTAACAGATGAAATCTGCTTTTATCGGGGATGCCAGGTGGACTCCGTGAATCACCCGACCGCACAATACCAGATGAACACCGGCAATCGTTTCGGGGGAGATCCCGCGCTCGGTTCCTGGGTAACCTACGGCCTCGGTTCCATCAACCGGAATTTACCGGGATTCATTGTCCTACCCGAATCATCATTCCCTCAAGGGGGTGCCGCCAACTGGGGCAACGGTTTTCTGCCTGCCCATTTTCAAGGGACCACACTCCGCCCCAAAGGATCGCCTATTCTAGATCTAGAACCGCCCAAAGGAATCACACCGAAACATCAGCGATTGAATCTCGACCTGTTGTCCAAACTGAATAACAACCATCAGGATAAACATCCCAATCATGATGAACTGGCGGCGCGCATGGAAAGTTACGAATTGGCTTTCCGGATGCAGATGGAGGTTCCCGGACTTCTGGATTTAAACATGGAAGATCAAAAGGTGAAGGACGCCTACGGAATCGGCAAGAATCCTACGGATTCATTCGGGCGTAAATGCCTGCTGGCACGGCGCTTGATTGAGAAAGATGTCCGTTTCGTTCAGTTGTACCACGCGACCTGGGACTCCCATGATTTCATCCAACGTGCACACGGAAATCTGATCTCGCAGGTTGACCAACCCATTGCCGCCTTGATTACCG
The DNA here is from genome assembly GCA_012959985.1 of Verrucomicrobiales bacterium. Classification (GTDB taxonomy): domain Bacteria; phylum Verrucomicrobiota; class Verrucomicrobiia; order Limisphaerales; family DUCD01; genus DUCD01. Next base: position 3,949 of record DUCD01000225.1, read on the forward strand.
ACCTGAAAAACCGCGGACTCCTGGATGAGACCTTGATCGTATGGTGCGGTGAGTTCGGCCGATCACCGGACAATGGCATTCGCGGTGGCATTGCCTACGGTCGCGATCACAATCCAAGTGCCATGACCGTCTGGCTCGCCGGCGGTGGCGTCAATGCCGGTCACACAATCGGCGCCACAGATGAAACCGGTGCCGAAGCAGTGGATAAAATTCATCACGTTCGCGACCTTCATATAACACTCCTCAATCTCCTCGGCCTCGACGACAACCGACTCACCTACTTCCACGGCGGTCGCTTCAAACAACTCTCCCAATTCGGCGGCCAGGTCATCGAGGAATTGATTGCCTGAGACGGGATCAAATCCGAGGAGTTGATGCAACGTTGAAAATCACGGTTAAACGTGTCAGCAGCAACAGAAGAAAACACGGTGAAGCGTAAACTCCAACACCCAGTTTCCTTCGAGATGATGAATAGAAATAAAAAGCACTCAAGAATTGTTAATGCTACTTTCCTGAAGGTCCAATGTATTCATGGGCAATGACCACGTTATCGAACCATACTCGATTGAATGGCTGTTTTGTCCACCGGTCGGTGATGTAAGTTTCCAGTGTAAATGCGTTGGCCATTAGATCTGCTGACTTTCGCCAGTTGATACCCTTCCAGTGGCCGATAAGTTTACCATCGATCCACCATGCCTGTTCACCGTCGGGCTGACCGGGAGTGTTGTGCTTCAGCATGAATTCGGCACAGATCCATTGGTTCTTTTCAATCAGGGCTTGGTCGTCGGATCGAAAGGCGTTTCCCCAATACTTACCATCACGGCTCGGTTTCATTTCGTGCCAGTAACTGTAGAAATTCCACTTACCTGGCGGAGTGTTCCTGCCCCAATCACCCCACGGTTCCAAGGCGGTTGAAAAACGTTCGTCGCCTTCAGGTTTGAGTCCAGCACCTCCAAAACCACTCCAGGCGTCGCTACCATGCAAGGCCTTGTTCGCCCGCAGAGTACAGAAGTGGTGAATGTAATCGCCTTCTTTATGAAACTTAACATAAAAACGGATAAAGACGCGATCAGCGGAATCGAACCATGTGGTCAACCCTCCGCCCGTATTTCGTTTCAAATCGGACGTCACCTGTAAGGAATGCTGACCCATCGGAGCCTGCACCTCATTGGAAGAAACAATTTTCAATACTGCCTTACCCTTATTTCGCACATCTCGCCAACGTTTTTCGAAACCCGGTTTTTCAAAGTCTTCCGAGAAGACAACCTTCACGTGTTTTTCAATGCCGAGATCACTGTGAAATTCAGCGGCCAGCCCCTTTCCCTGGACCAAGTCGCTGTGCATTGCATGGTTTACCTTAGACTGCGCTTGCGCGATCGCCACTGACAAGAAAACCGCTAAGGCGAATGGTAATGAGTATATTATTCTAAACATCATAATCCTTTGGTTGATTTCCGGAACTTTCCATACATCACCACAATTAATTAACATCATCCAGTAAAACGGACTAATGACTCGGGGAATACAGCTGAATTACCGAGTGAAATCGAGGGGTAATCGAACACCCTGAAACGAGAGTTCAGCCCCGGAAAGGCCGAATTTTGTCCCAATGGGCCCTTTCTATACTCTTACGCATCAAGTTTTCGGATTTAAACCTCGGAATTCTTCACAAACTTGATGCCGGGCAGAACAGGGT